>NZ_CP028039.1:0-101764 GCF_005491205.1 Nissabacter sp. SGAir0207 | reverse complement strand
TAAGTTTCCCTTTTTTATTTTTCAAAATGTTGATTACCTACATTCCAAAATTGAAACCATTCTGTCGCTGATTATGTTGCAGTTCCAGCGTTTTTGATGCTGCGCCGCCCACTCCTGCTGCTGGCGCAACTCCGCGGCGTTCAGCTGCTCGCTCAAACTCTGCACTTGCCTGCTCAAGCCCGTGACGCGCTCGCTCAGCGCCGCGTTCTTCCTTTGCATAAGACCAGACATCGTCCGCCATTCCGCGAAGGCATTCTCACACTCGTCCAGCCTTTTCGAGTAGTCCTGCTGTAGCTGCTCTAATGCGCTCAGCAACTGTTTTTCCAGCTCCGTCATGCTGCTCTACTCCTGCACCAGTCTGATGCCGTTCTTCCTGCCGTTATCGAACGTCCAGTTCGTGTCCGCTTGTACGCCTTCCGGCAGGACCAGAAAGCACCCCTGGTTGTCTTCCTGGTACCTCACGCCCCACGTCCGCGCGTTCCGCTTCTCCAGCGCGTCCTTCTGCTTCCAGATGCTAGTGTAATTGTTGAGCATCTGTTGCCTCTGCCACCGCAGAATGCCCGTGCTCGATGCTATCAGCAGCGCGGAGACCAGGACGATGGTCAGTCACGTCTGGCTGACCATGCGCACCATGCCTTTCGTGCGCTGGCTCATGGCTGAGGGCAGCTTCCGGTCGTGGTCGAGGATGGCGGCGCTGATTCTCTTCTCGCTTTCGTTCAGTTCCGCTCTGACAGACTTCTCGTGCTCGCTGAATGCGGCTTTCAGCATCTCGCCGATAGTCTGCTGCTGCGCTTTCGATTCCTGCTCTAAGTCCTTCGTTCGCGTTGAAAGACTGTTCATAGGGGTCAGTTTGGATATCGAAAATTATTGTACGTTAAGGCTATTTTTGACCTTTCGACTTTAGCTGGTCTCAGCCGACGAAACTTACCAGAAGCCGGTATTTGGTTGCTTTTCCATCTATAATCGCCTATCAGATCGATGTGTTCCCAGCCTAAAGGCGACAAATGCGACAGCATTTGCATGCCTCTTTGCAGTGCAGTTCTGGCAACAAATGATACGAGAAAGTTGGAGCGGCCGCCGTGCCTGGTACAAAGAGATTGGGTTAACTGACGACGACAAAACGCCGGATGAAGCATGTCTGCTTTGTGCCAGAAGCGGACATTGCTTTTCTAGGGGAAAATGGCGATGGTACACTCTGTTAATTACATCGCCATTACAATAACATTCAATATATTTAGAAAAATCAAAGTGTCACGTTAATAGTCTCGATCTCTAAATCGTAATCTGCTGATTTGATCACCGGGAAACTATGTTCTTGTTCCATAGGAGCTAACAGGCCACGTGATTTAAATACAAGATATTTTTTTGAGATTTTATAAGAGTCATTATTTATATGGGGGAAAACTATTTCATTATACTCATAATCTTTAGTGTTGGCATTCAATTGTGGTGGGGCTGCGATATATTTACTGAAGTTATCCTTCAATTCATTGATATTGTTATAAAGTCTGTACCAAGCAATAGATTTCGACTTATTTTGTGAAATCACAGTTAACAGGTTTATTTCATTTGAGGAGAAGTATGCCTGAAGTATTTTCTCATCAATTACTGGTATTGAATTAAATGAATGCCCGACAAATATGCGACTGCTGTTAATGATAAACCCTGCAAACTTATAATCTTTATTCGCATCATAACTCCAATTCAATACTTCAAAAACAGTTTGTAAATTCGTTCTTAAAAACTCTGTTTTCCTTACAACCTGTTCTCCCGCATGTTGAAGTATTTCAGACGTCCGATACTTAGATATTTCTGAATCAGTGGTAACTATAGACTTTGCTTCACCAATCAATATCAAATCATCGACCCTTGCCAAAAAGTCAATCTCTTCCTCACCAGATATTACTTTAATTCTTTTAGATACTGCATCGTCATAGTCAGTTATAAATACATTGCTTCTAAGAGCGCTGTTTATTTCGTCTACAACTTTTATTTCGTAAGTCGTTCCTTTTTTACTGAGATCAATATCAAAAAGATATGCCCAACGCTCGAAAAGCCTAAGTATCACCGGTGCGTTTAATGCGCTAGTCAATAATGCATACTTATTTTTCTTTAATTTTACCAACGGTTGACACCAAATATCTCCAGTTGGAGAAGAATTAAATGTTAGAAAATCAAGAATTTTACTAATTTTAAGGGCGTTAATTTCTGTAGCTTCACACAAGGCACATTCTAATGAGCTTGCTTGAACGGTTGGACAAAACTCCCTTAATTTATTAACATTATATGCACTATCATCTTCTGGATATTTTTCAGTCTCAATGTTAGCGATGAGCATCAATACTCTCATTACATTCAATACTTCTGACAAACAAAACCCTTTACCAAAATCATTGTTTAACCACTCTTTAGGAAAGTGGTCTTCAAGATCATGCTCCCCCATTCTCCAGTGCGCGTTGATTGTTTTTAATTCTCTAGTCGCATTACTAATAGATGCAACTTTTGCCACTCTTTTTTTATTACCCCGAGTAATAAAAATATATTTATCATCATCAAAGAATTGGGCTATATTAGGTAGGGTAGCGATAAATGTCATTTGGGCTGAAAGACTTTCTTTTCGCTGGCTACTATTATTAAATGCAATTTCAAATGGTGTGTTTGGCTGTTCGATTCTGAATATTTTATTTTCAACATCAATCTCTACTAAATTATAATCACTCCATAAAATGCATTGCCAAAGATGGAGGTAAGTATGATATAACTGAGATAACCAGCTTTCTTGTTGGATGAAAATCATTTCATCTATTGGATCATCAGAACTTGTTATTTGACTATTATTCTCTATGCCTTTTATGCATTCTCTTATGGCAAGCTGAAAACCATCAACAGCTCCATGAACGATCTCTCCTAAGCTTTGTTTGTTTACTCGACCATTTGCTTTTAGCATTATGTCATTAACATTTGTCGTTGGTGTTCTTTTTGCAAGTTTAAGAGCAACAGCTGATGTCCTATTGGAGCTTGCAATATACGAGATCATCAGTTTTTCATGGTTTGTTTTCGGTGCTTGTCGATATAAATCCGCTAGTTTTTCTCTAATATCACTGAGCACACCATCAATAATTATACCCATTGTATAGACTTTTTTATCTCTTGCTGAAGAGTTTGCCTCAACCTTAGCCCACTCCTCATTCCATTTTTCAAGACTAAAATCAGCACGTATTGGTGGTTTGATTCTTCCCTTAACAATTTTACTAACAAAATTATCACTCATAACGATTAATTTCCTTGATTAATTAAATCCATACATGCAAGTCAGTGCTCGGCAGGTGACCACTGGTCTCTGATTTGTTCGTTCGAAAACTCGAATTAATGGGAATATCATAGCGTTGTATATGAAGAAACTACTAACATTGGGAGACATTAATCAACAAAGATCAGATCACAATTTCGAACTTCCGCTATTCGCTCAAAACTGCCTATCAACATGGTCAAGCTCTACCATAGCTCAGAGGTACAAAAAATTCTCCTAACGTACAATAACTTTCAATAGCAAAACTGACACCTTGATGAAGAGATGGCGAAGGCGTTTGCCAATAAATTACTGTGAAAATTCACGATAGTGTACCGGGTGACTGTGCGAGTACATTAATAGTGGTGTATTTGATTAAAGCCAGTTGGCTACGGCCACCGCTGTAAAGCGGCGATAACCCAAAGCGCTTTTGCCAAGGGCATGGACGCGGAAAGGGCGCGCCGGGTGGTGCAGGCGCACGAGTCCCTGGAAGCTGGCAAGGCCGAGACTGCCCAGGCGCGTTATGAGCAGTTCAAAGAGCTGGTAACTCCTGACGTGGCACCAGAGCAGAACGCGTATCTTCAGATCCTAGATGGGGAAAAGACCTTCGAGCATCAATTTGACGGATATGCGGGCTATAGAACGGCGGAAGCCTGCGCGACTATCGTCATTGCCGGCTTAAGCCGGCGAAGGAGGTCACGCCAGAGCTGCTGGTGGCGCCGGCGCGCGTCCGTGATGTTGCCCGCCAGGCCGATCACGCCTTATTGGTTATGGGTGAGGAGGGGCGCGCCAAAATCAAGCGCGCCTACCAGGAGGCACACGGGCTGCCCACGGGTGGCCAGGAGCCGACCGAGGCCGAGCAGGGCAAGCAGGCGGAGGACGCCAAGGCTGTAGCGGCTGCCCTTGCCAAAACTGAGGCAGAAGCGGAAGAAAGGCACGTCGTAGATGGCCTGCAAACTGAAACGGGCATCACGGTGCGGGTCAGTACCGGCGCGGTACGTTCCAAGCGTGGCATCAACTTTGCCGCCGGCGGGTGCTTTGGCCTTCAGGATCCGAAAGGCAAAGAGGGGGCGCTCTACCGCTCCAAAGATGAGCTGAAAGAGAAGTATGGGGCAAAATTCTTCAATGGGACGCGCCCCGGATCAGAGTTCGCCGGCAGCTGGTGGCTGATCCCGTCCCGGTACGACCGTGAAGAAGTCTTAAAAGTTGTTTCCCGATACTAATTTGATGGAGATTGCCGGGGAAACCCGGCAAAAATTGCATGACCACATTGAAAGACACCTTGAAACCGGAAGTGAGCTACCTGGAAGCCTGTTTGCCGGTGGCGCTGGCCGGCCGCAGTGAAGAAGAGTACCTGATGGACTACCTTAAGAGTATGAGCCAGTACCTGAAGGATGAGCCGCGCTATTACCGCAGCATGGGGGCTTATTGGCCAGCACTGAAAGCATTGCTGGTAGAGCAGGGGCTGATGCCGGCTGACAGCGCGATTGATAGCGATGTAGCAGCGATTTATAGCTATGAGCGGCCGGCGCTCACGGTGGTAGCCGCGTCTCTCTATCACCGCGAACGGCTGGAGAGCGGGTTACTGTTTTCTTCCATCCACCAGCTGAAGGTGCCGGATGAGGTGGATGACAGTGACTACGAGTATGTGTCCGAAGACATCACACTTGAGAGCAAAGTTAAGCCTAAACATTAAGGAGCGGCGATGCGGTACGGGGATTTACGGCACTGGCAAGCACTGGCGCAGGAATACGGTTGCCAGCTGAGTAAGTCCAATAACAGGGTGACGACATTTACCCTGCATTATGGGGAGCAATGGACGTTTGTTTGTGACCCCAAAACGGATGAGCTAGTCAGGAATGTGCGTGATTTAACAGCGGACGAATGGCGAAGGGTGATTGAACAGCTGGCGAAGTCACTGAAAGAAGACAGTAAATAGCAAAAGACCTCATTAATACTTGCACCTAAAGGGGGACCCTATACTATTCGTTACGTGGTACGTACCACGTAACAAGCAATCGGGGCAATATGCCCAGATGAAAAAGGCTCACCGAAGTGAGCCTCTACACATGGCCTGGGACATGTCACCAAAACAAGGATCCCCGGCCAATGAGCAAAAGGACTCTAACATGATTGATTATGCCCGTCGAGACAACGCAGTAGCCGCTAACCAAGCAACCCGCAATAGCGAAACTAGCGTAAAGGTGAAACTTCTCACCACAATTAAGGTATTTCCTGCCGTTTTCACAGTAATTTACTTACTCAACATGGTGATGGAACATGCAAGCCGCCATCACTGACTGATTGCAAAGCGCCCATGAGGGCGCTTTTTTCATCTAAGGGGCATCATGTCCGTGCAGCATCCTGGTGAGGTTATCCAGGCCGCAGTTGAGGCCAGCGGTCTGACGTTGCGTCAGGTTGGCGAGAAAGTGGGGATTAGCCACGCTACCTTATCAAGACTTATCAACAAAAAAGCCCAGCTCACTGCGGAAGCTGCTGTGAAGCTTGGGGGTTTTTGTAATGAGACGCCATTAGCATTACTCTCCATCCAAAATCGATATGACCTTGCCCAAATTATGGGGGACGACGCGCAAATATGACCAAACCATGTTTTTTGAGTACCTATGAGCGACGAAATCGACCGCTTGGCTGAGGCCGAGCAAAAAGTATTGGACACCCAGATCCAAATGTCCCGCCAGTCTGCCGGCGCGCAGCTGATGATTAACGGCTTTTGCCACTACTGTGATGAGCCGTGTGGGCAAAAGCCATTTTGTGATGAAGATTGTTCCCAGGACTGGCACAGGGAGCGTAATGCCCAGGTGCGTAAGTTTGGGGTTAAGCCTGGTGAATGGGGTTAGATGTTTCGCATTACTGAAGACTGGCTTAAGGCCAACAACCGAGACGCCAGCGGCAAGCTGGTCAAGGGCAAAAAGCTCAAGCCCAAGAATGAGCTGCCGGATTTGACGACAAGGCTCAAAAGCCCGCTGGCGCAGCTGAATGCGCTGGAGGATGCCTTTGCGGTCTCCGTACATGAAAAGGCGCTTATCCAGCTGGGAAAAAAGCCGGATCTGCTCAAAGGTAACTATGAGCATTATGACCAGGTGCGGATCTTTGACTACATGTACCGGCATCACCGGGACATATATGATTTGCTCCATGCCACGCCGAACGGCGGCCTGCGGTCGCAGAAAACCGCCAATGACTTGAATGCCGAGGGGGTGAAGAAGGGCTACCCCGATGTCACCTTGGACGCAGCGCGCGGCATCTACCATGGCCTGCGGTTTGAGCTGAAGTATGGCACTAACAAGCCCTCTGCTGAGCAACTGGATTGGCAGGTGCGGCTACGGGCACAAGGCTATGTGGCTGAGGTGGTGTGGGGCTGGGAAGAAGCGGTTGCTCTGATACTGCGCTATTGGCTCCTGGAGCCGGGGCAGGCACTGCCAGCCGCCGCCTAAGCGTAAAACTTCCGTCAAACCGGCGGGCTTGCAGTGTCTTGTAAGTCCAATTGTGATTTAATTTTGTGGATCTCCAGGACGCGCCGGCGTCCTGTTTTCCCCTGAGAAATGAATGATTTTTGACTCTGTATTTTGTGTGGCACCCGCGCCGTCACTGACAAAAGCAGACTGTGAAAAGGTTGAAAGGGCGGGGTATCCCGTTGTGGCAGTAAATAACGCATATGGCATGTTCCGACAGCCATATGCCTTGTTTGCTGGTGATGATGCCTGGTGGCAACACTATGGCAATGATGTGCCTGCGGGGATCCGCCGGTGTACCGCATCACGCAAAGCAAGCAATCGCCTGGGCATCGAATACCAGCGCTTTGGCGACTCCCACATTCAATTCAACTCCGGCTCTATGGCCATCCAGTTTGCGGCAAGCCTCGGGCAACGCGCATCTTCCTTCTGGGCTATGACTGCTCTTTGAAAGAGGGTGTGCACTACCACGGCTTGCATACCGGCGGATTGCGAAACCCGACAGACGACAGCGTTGCCAAGTGGCAACAGCATTTTGCCGATGTCCGTGAAGAGCTGCGGCACATCGACATTGTTAACTGCTCCCGGAGAACTGAACTGACATGTTTCCCACTAAAAAGCCTGGAGAAGGTGATCGGGTAATCATCGTGGCGTCTGGACCTTCAGCGCGTGGCTTTTTGCCACCGCGTGATGTGCCAGTGATCGCCGTCAATGGTGCCATTGACTGGATTGCCCGGGCATCCTATTTCTTCACGCTGGATCCATCCCCTGACAACATGCGCCGGCTGGCCACGCGCCGCAGCAACGTGCGCTATTTTTCTGGCGGCATCACTCAGGAGGGCGTTTATGAATATGAGCGCGTCTCTTACCGTGCCGCAGAGCCGCCGGTAAAAGGCTCCCCAGAGTGGTGGCTATGGCGCTGGTCGGCAAAGCCCGGTCTGTCTGAAGACCCTACCCGGATCAATAACGGCAACTCTGCCTGGGGCGCACTGGGGCTGGCTTATCACCTGGGCTTTAAAAATGTGGCGCTGGTGGGCGTGGATGCGACCCAGGAAGCGCGTTACAAGGTAGGCGGCCGCCCCAACAACCTTTCCCATTTGCCCTTGCTGTTCAAGTCAGCGCTAGGGCAGATCAACGTGGTTTCCTGCGGGAAACTTAATTCAATCCTTCAAATGAGCTTAAGAGAATGGCTAAAAAACCCCTGAAAATTGCCCTGGTGTACCGCGCCGGCGGCGACTACACCCCGAATGACGTCAAAACGCTGGTGGCACAGCTGCCTAAGGGCGCGGAGGTCATCTGTCTGACGGATGCGCCATTTGTCATGGATCGCGTGACCTGCATCCCACTGACCACCCCCTACCAGGGGATGCGTGGCTGGTGGGCGAAGATCGACTTGTTCCGCCCGGACATTACGGATGACCTGCTTTATTTTGACCTGGACACGGTGATCACCGGTGACATCAAGAAGCTGCTGAAGACCACCGGTGACCAGATGGTGATGCTCACTGACTTTTACCACCCGCAATACCTTATGAGTTCGGTGATGTTCATCCCGAACAGCGCTAAGGCGCAGATCTGGAATGCCTTCTGGAAGGAGCCGCAGCGCCATATTGCTGAGTGCACCGTAACGGCGAAGTGGGGCGACCAGGGCTTTATCCGGGGCGTGATCGGGGATTGCCTGCACTGGCAAGACCTCTATCCGGGCTGGTTCGTCAGCTACAAGGCAGACATCGTGAAGGTCGGAGAGAACCGCTGGGCAACCGAGCGCTATTCACGCGGTGATGGCACCTTGCCGGCCGGCGCGCGCGTGGTGGTGTTCCACGGCAACCCGCGTCCGCATGAAAGCGGCGAACCCTGGTTGCCCGCATACCTGACCCACGATGCTACCGATCCGGTGTTCGAATCAGTGACCTGTTAATACAGAAAAAGGTCACTGATTCGGGTAACGGGCACAACTTTACATCCCATCCTAAATACTTCATATTACGGCCGCTAAATGTTTAGGATGTTTAACTATTCGTAAGATGGTGCAAATGTCCAAGATTCTGAGATTTTTCCAACGCCGCCATTACTTTTGGTCGGTAAGTTTCATGACCGACAGCGGCGTCAGATCAGTGGTGGTGCATTACCCCGATAACCTGATGACCCCCTTGCGCCTGGGCACATTGCTTAACCAAGAGGGTTTCCCTGCCGCGCCAGTGCTCTCGGTTAACCCACTGGGTCGCATGTCCCTACACACGGCCAGCCACACATTCTAGAGGTTCCGATGTCCGTACAGCCCTTGCCAGCCACTCCACCAGCAGAACACCCCCGCTTATCGAGGCCATTAACCATGGCTTTAGTAACCTGCTGGGCAACCTCAACTACGCGCTTTACCGCGTGAAGGATGATGAAAGCTCCCGCTATATTGAGCTGAGCATCGAGGGGATCCGCTTGCTGACTGCGGAGCTGGCTAAGATCGCTGAGGCAGAGCAAGACCAACAAGATGCTGTATTGGACGAGCTGGAGAGTAAAAGGACGATTGCCGGCCTTCTACAGCACCAGCTCAACCAGGCCAAGGAACAAATAGCCGAATTCCAGGCGCGCTGTGAGGGCTTTGATGAAGAGCTTGCCGACAGCGTGGCCAGTGCTGTTTTCCAGCTGGAGATGATGGTTGAAAGCCTGAAGGCCGAGGCCACCCAGATGAAAAACCAGGTGCAAACCAAAGAGAACATGGTGGCCACCTATGTCGAGCGGGAAAAACGGTTATCTGCACGTCTGCGTGAGCTGGAGCAATTGCAGCCAGAAAAGCTGAAGGCCAAAAAGGTGCAGTACCAGACCGAGGCGCGCGAGCTGCGGGCTACGGTCAAAACCCTGAGCCAGAAGTTGAACGAGTCCCGGATCCGTGAAACTGCCATGAAATCAGATGTGACCTTGGCCATGTCCCAGCTCGAACAGTGCCGTTCCCGCAATGACGAGCTGGCGCGCCATATTGAGCGCGCCAACGGCCTGTATGAGGCTTACCGCTACGAAACCAAGTCCAAAGACGGATCGCCGGTGCATTTCTTCTTGCGCCGTGAGTTTACCGGGATGCGAGTTGAACGGAATTACGCGGAGCGCCCGCGCTATGTCAATAACCTGACGTTCTCACTGACCATCAAGACCACCATTGGTATCAGCTGTGATGTGAAGGTCAATGAGTGGGGTCGCCCGCATTATTACATCATCCCGTTGCTGCGTGACATCTGGCCAGATGACCTCTATGAGGAGCTGTTTACCATCTACCGTGAGGAACTGAGCGAGGTGAACCCGCTGCTGGTGGCGCGCCTGGACTGGGCGAAGTCAGTCGAGCTGGATAGCGTAGAAGGGCTGCGCCCGGCCATCCTGACCGCGCTGAAAGCAGACGGCTACAACACGCTATGTGACGTGGTGATGCATGACGTGGACGAGCTGGAAAGCATCAAGGGTTTGGGCAAGAAAACCGCCCTGGAGCTGCATGAGCGCTGCTACGCCCTGGTTGATGCATGGGAGCGCGAACATGGCGCAGTGGAAACCCGTTTTGAGAAATAACCACCCCGGCCGGCGCCCTGCCGGCTTTTTTATGAGGCCACATGTCTAAAGCAACCAAACTCCCAGAGCTTAAATTGCGCTGGGCTAATCAATTAACCCATACCATCAAACCCTATGAAAGCCAAAGGTTTGTAAGCCTTGAGAGTTATCTTCAGGTCATCAATAAGACCGTGTACCGCACCTACCCGCGCGGTAAAGCTCATCTCCGTCTGCTTGCCCTTGAGCGCGCTGATTAACTCCTCACCTTAAAGGAACCCTATGAACCAACAACTGACATTAGATGCAAAGCTCTTCTGGCTCTTCCAGGAGACTACCCCGCAGCTGACTAAGGCGGCCGATGGTAGCGCCCAGTTGACTATCACCAATGAGCAGGGTGAAACCTTCACCTATACCGGCACCCTGGCCGGCGTCCTGAACGCGGCATTCCTGGATATTTCCCCGGACGTTGAGCAAGAGGCACATATCAGCAAGGTGCGCGATACGCTCTCTGCGCTGACGTATGGCCTTGTCGAAAGCTCCATTGAGCATGAAGCCCATCAGGCTCTTTACGAGTCGGAGAGCGAATAATCATGGCTTTCGAGAAGATCCATAAGGGCTACACCATCGAGCAAATTTTCTGGTGGGTAAAGCGCCTGGGGCACAACGTCTCAATGCGCGTTGAGGCCGGGGAATACCGTCTGGTGTTCGCCCATAAATCGTGTGGCACCCAAGAGCTTTACGGTTCTCTGTGGGTGGTGGCCAAGAATGCCATTGAGGCTCTTGGCAGCGCCGTTCGCCGCGCCGATCGCCTTACCCAGGAAGCTTTCGCTATCGAGTTCCCAGAAAGCACCTCCGCCTAATTTGTGGTCGTCCCCGCGGAACCATGTTCTGCCGCAGGCCTGTTTGACCCCCTGGCTGAGGTAGGCGGAAGATCGATTCTGTCCCATACCATTCAGCGGGCGCATGAGTCAGGTGCATCAATGGTGATAGTGGCCACTGAGTGCCTGGACATTGCGCGCCACGTGCCACAGCACGGTGCCATGGCAGTAATGGTGAATGGTTGCGTGAATGACCTTGAGCGTGTCGCCGCCGCCGTGACGCAGCTGGTAGACGCTAAGGTGATCATGGCCAGCGTCATCACCGTGAGCTTGCCGGCCAATGAGCCGCTATTTCCGGGCTGCCACATCAAGCAGCTGGTGGGTGACTTCGACAAGCGCGCGGCAGACATGGCAACCGTTGCGGTGCAGCACGTGTCTGATGCCCAGGCCGCAGATCCTGGCATTGTGAAGACGGTGACTGATAAATATGGTCGTGCACTCTATTTCTCCCGTAGCAGCATTCCTTGCATGGCAGGGCATCAGCCAAACATGCCCCGGTCGCCGGCCGCTACAGGCTTCGCCAGGTGCAGGTTTTCGCCTGCCGCCCCCAAACTTTGCGGGAGTACAGCACATGGGGCATGAGTCCCCAGGAGTATTTTGAGGGCTTAGAGCAATTGCGGGTGTTGTGGAATGGTGGCACTATTCGCGTGACGGAGCTATCCCACCTGGGACACTTGACGATGCATGATTCTAAGGACAATGAGACGCTTGCAAGGATGTTAGAAGTACCTGAATCACTGTTACTCGCCACGATGTAAAGACCGCCACCCGGCGGTTTTTTTATGCTTCCTCGAAAGAAGCATTAGATTTAGTTAAGTATATTGAACTAATCGCACACTAAATCGGCATGAGTGACCAACGTTTTAGTATTGAGTTTCAAAATTGCATCCTGTACATTTCCGGCCGCTAAACGCGCTTATCAATTCTGGTAACTATATGACAAATATGCTCAATCCAGCTGGTGACGGTTTCCCATCCCCATCTGAAGACGTAATGACCCGAGCCGTCACTGCATTCAATGTGATGGCCGGTAAAAATCTTGAGGTGAGTGAGGCCTATCACTTTCTTTCTGTATTGAACATGGTCATGGGGATTAACGCACCGCAGGCTCCAGCCCCGAAGCAAGAAGCACAGAAAATCTCCTCCTCCGCCCCAGAGGCCACCTCTGAAAAGGCCGAACTGGCACCCGAAGCACCCGCAATCCCCGGCACTGCTCCAGCAGCTCCAAAATCCATTGCTACAGCACCTACCTCCGCACCGGTTATGCCTGTAGAGGGGGCTAAAGAGACTGCGATCGCAGATGTCGCTAAAGCGGGTGCGGTAGAGGTGTTAGAGGTTGCACCGGAAGTAGCGCCAGCGCCTGAAGTTGATCCTAAAGCTGAACCGAAACCAGCAGAAGAGCCAGATTTGGAGCGGATGCCGAATGTGGAGGAATTATCTGATCCGCCTTCCCCAATGGCGCTGCTGCGCACTGTGCCGCCAGTCATCAAAAGCAAAAATTTTGACTGGATGCCGGAATACCGCTGGCGGATCACGGTCGTACCGTTCGACGACGCACGGCGCGATTTAAGCTACGCAGTTCACTTCCGCGAACGCCCAACCCAGGAGCAATTCGATGAGCATTATGCGTTGTTCGCCCGCAGCGATAACCGTTGCAAGGTGCACATCATGGAATCTGATGGCCGTTATACCTCCCATCGGATCACCGATGAGTATTGCACCTTCCGTGAAAAATCTGAGGACAACGCCTTCTGCTCTGAGCGAATGACGCCGCGCCCTTACTTTGAGGGGGAAGAGCGGTATCGCATCCGCTTCTACGATCGTCGTATCAGTAGTTTCAATTACATCTACTACAGCAACAAACCCACAGATGCCACCCTCAAGCGCATCTCGCGCAGCAAGGGCGGGGCGATCTTGCAGGCGCGTGGCGAGGGTGGTGCTTAAGCTATATGGCCAGCCTAAACCCTACGTTAAAAGTGGTGAGTGAGCATATTGATGCGCTCACCTTCAATGTTGCCCACCTCACAGCTGAAAACGCGAGCCTCGTTCGCGTTTTTGAGGTGGCCATGAAGCTAGTGGCTAACAACGATTGGTCGCCAGCCAACCGGGAAGCGCTGGTTTTGGCAGTGAAGGAGTGCAATCACGCGCCGGTCACTGCCAAAGCCATCAGCGAGAGAGAAGCCACCGGAATGGATCTGTTCCGGGGCGAATTGGAAAAGTTGGTGAGCGAGGGAGTGGCAGACGTTTATCTGCCAGGGATCAATATGTGCCTGGGCATGGTTGCCGCTGCCGCTTTCCGTCACCGCATCAACGCGGAGAAAATATGAACCTGAACAACACGCCCAAAAACGTGCCGAAGCTGCCGCCTAAGCTCCAACGTCACCTCTCTGAGCTGAAGTCGTATGTCGATCGTCAGGTAGATGGGGTAAGCCTGGCCATGGTGCAGCGTAAGGTTAGCGTACTGCAAACCATGACCAGCAAAGAGCTGGAATTTTTGGTTCAATTTGTGCACGTCCGTGAGCGCATCCACGTCTACACCATTTATCCGGTCGGCCGTCCGGGCAGCGCCATTTACCTCCGGCATAGCCGGCACGGCGAACCCATGGCACCTATGGGTCACACCCTCACGCCGCCAGAAGAACGCCAACCAACCCAAGCCCCTCATTATGTGCCGGGCGATCTGAAAGATATCGCCGCTAATCTGAAGTGGGGTGCAGCCCCTGAACCCGCCATGCCAATTGTGGAAAAGGAAACCATCAAAGAAATGCCGATCCAAGAAAGCAAAACCTCTCTCCCTACTGAGCCAGTCCTGAAGGCTCTTAAACATACCCCGGCCGAGCTGCGCCGTCAGGCAGAAGAGATGCTGCGCCAGGCAGAAATGCAGGAGCGTGAAACCCAGGAAAAGGACATGTTCCAAAAACGGCTGGGTCCCATCAAAACCGATTTGCTGCGCGCTGCCCATAAGCTGCGTAACGCCGCTGATGAGCTGATTGATGCCATGGCCGAGATGGAGCAGGCCACGGATCGCTTGAAGAACCTGACCGCCTAAGCCGTACCGGCATGGTCTTTGATAGAGGCCATGCCGGTACGATTCCCCCAGCCCTCCCGGGCTTCCATGAGAGCACTATGTGATCCGAGCTTATTTCAAACTCCTGGCCGCTGTACTGGCCACCCTTTGCACATATGGCCTAGCCCTCCCAACCATGATGTCTAGTCGCTCAACTCTGCTATGCCTATTTGGCGGGGTGCTGGCACTGGTCTATCCGGTGGGTGTGTACTGGGCATTTACCACCAAGAAATTTATGAAGAAGGAAAAAGCATGAAATTGAAACATTTTGCGATCGCCTGCATCATCGGTGCAGCGGCGCTCCTGACTGGCTGCGAGCGCGCTACCGTGCCAGCGGGCTATGTGGGCGTGAAGGTTGACCTATACGGTACTGAAAAGGGCGTCCAACAACAGGAAGTGGGTGTTGGTAAATACTGGCTGACCTGGAACGAAGATATTTACCAGTTCCCGACCTTCAACCAGCTGCATAACTACCGCGAACCCTTTACTTTCCAAACCTCTGACTCAATGGACGTGAAGGCAAAAGTAGGGGTGGAGTATTTTGTTGACCCAACGCAGGTGACCAAAATATTCCAAAAGTACCGTAAGGGTGTTGATGAGATCACCGAGATCAACATTCGCCAGAACATCAGCGATGCGCTGATCAACCACTCCGGCAAGATGGATATCAACTCCCTGGCAGCTGGTGGCAAAACTGAGCTGCTGGAGGAGGTCACTAAGGATCTGAAGGCCAAGTTAGACCCAATGGGTATCCGCGTCGTTAAGCTGTCCTGGCTTAGCGACCTGGACTATCCGCAAAAGGTCAAAGAGTCGATTAACGCCAAAATCGAAGCCACCCAGCGCGCGTTGTTGCGTGAAAATGAGATCGCCCAGTCCAAGGCTGAAGCCCAGAAAGCTATTGAGCAGGCGCGGGGAGAGGCTGAGGCTACCACGCTGCGCGCCAAAGCTGAGGCTGACGCAATCGCCTTGCGTGGTGATGCGCTGCGCAAAAACCCAGAAGTGCTGCAACTGGAGGCGATCAACAAGTGGAATGGCACCCTCCCACAAACCCTCACAAGTGGCGCGGCGACGCCGTTCCTGAGCCTGAAATAATAGCCGCCGGCTTACTCTAAAGGCCGGCTACCTATGTGTGCTGGTGGCGCCACGCCACCAGCACTGCCACTGAAACTAAACCCACCTCTCAAAACCCCCGATAAGCATTTTTCTTCCTGTCCCAGCTGGGGTAGTATGTGCACGTTTTTTTCTGAACTTTCTGATACTACTTTGGGGATTTATATGCAATTAAGGATGAAGCAGGTCGCAATAGGGGTGGGGTTGCTAGCCGCAATGGGCTACAGCTTTGCGTTGGGGAAATATGCAGTCTTCCCCTATAACTACATTTACGAACTGAAGCACACGTATTTCACGAAAGAACAAGTACAAGCTGAGCGGAACCCTGTCTATCTGTTCAAACGAGCCATGTATAGCGCTTTCCAAGGTAAAGGCGACTATGTGATGGTCGGGGATAGCCTGACAGAAAATGCCCGATGGGATGATATCTTCCCGGATTATAAAATCGTCAATAGAGGTATTGCCGGCGATGACACGGCGGGCGTACTCGAGCGCATCGAAGATATCACCTCCACTGGGGCGAAAAAGGCCTTCATCATGCTGGGCACCAACGATATTGACCGTGGCGTGAGCGCTGAGGGGATCGCCAACAATATCATTCTGATCGCGGATAAGCTTAAAGCGGCAGGTATGGAAGTGGTGGTTGAATCTACGTTGCTGTCTGGCAAAACTCTGGCGCAGAAAAACAGCGTTATCAACGACGTAAACCGCCGACTGGTGGCACTCTGTGCTGAAAAGCAATATCACTATGTGGATATCAACCCGGCAATGACCATTGATGGCCTGCTAAACCCCGAATATTCGGTAGATGATACCCACGTCAACTACAAAGGCTATAAGGCCTGGCGCACCGAGATCGCTAACCTGTTCTGATATATCAGCCCCCGTCATGCCGGGGGCGCACTCTTCACTCCATACAAACTAGGCGTGATTAATACCGCTGCCTTGATGCGCCACTGTATGTGAAGCATAGCGAATCCAGCTATAGAAAAGTCAACAAAATCTCTTTAAATCAACGTGTGCGGCAATCCTAAAACACATTGATACCAGGCCGCATACCCGATATAGTCTCAACACACCAAAACAAGGATTTGAGACTTTTCTCATGATTAAATGTCACTTCATTCCTAAAGGCAGTCCGGACTATCAGAAAGGGTGCATCAATGTGGTTATTGTTGGCCGTCCTGATGTAGTCGTGTTTGCTGAAAGTCTTCTGAGTGCTGATTACCCTACCTTTGAGCGCCAGGCAGTGACTGAGGCTGGCTATCTGCCGATTATCTTCAGACTGCCACGCAATACCCTGCCTGCATTCCGTAAAGCACTGATAGCCGTTCACGCGAACTTTGGCACTCAGCAGGCAAGGGAAGATAAGAGGGAGGAGGGGCTATGCATCCGAGGCATACCAGTCTGCGAGGTGGCCAGGGAGCAGATTCAGGTGGCTACTGCCTTGTCTCGCAACGCCCTAGTAACACCTGCCCAAGCCAATGCATTGGCGAAGATGTGCTACAAGATGAAGCTGCTTATTGAGGCGACGCACCCTTCCCAATGTGTGACTGATGAAGAGCGCATTTACATGGAAAAGCGCCTAAACCGCTTCCGCCCTAAAATGAGCGGCCTGATACGCTACGTTAGCCTTAGTGTGCGCGAAGCTCAGGAGATGGGCGAAGCGGCTAACTATTTCGTTGACGCCACCGATGACGATGAGCATTTCCCGCAACAGATCTACTTGTGCCCCAACGGCCGTAAAGTGAGTCGGGAGGAGTGCTTGAACCTGTCCAAAGCTCTTTGGCGGAATGTCCTGAGCTGTGCTGCTGGCGCGCCGCCAAAAGAGGGGATGTCTAAGGACTTCGCTCACTTCATGATTTCCCGGTATGGCTGCATGGATGCTTACCTATCTGCCCGCAACGTGGGGGATACGTCTCGCATGAAGCTGGTGGTCATTGAGCGCGCGCTTGCCATGCTGGAGGAGATCAAAAGGCATTTTTCACGTGGTGGCAAGCTGGCGGAGAAGGTGGCCTATGCCAAGCATTTAGAGGAGCGGTTAGATATCTGGGTAATGGACGTCAAAGCCTACTTTCACCGCAAGCTAGTGCCGATGGCCAAGGTATCGGATGACCTGACCCAGGAGCATATCGATAGCGTTATCGCGCAGCTGGAGCAGCTGCACAGCAAGACTATTGAGGTGATGAAAGATCCTGCGCCGGTGTTGCGCCCACAGGAGTTTTTCACACTTCAGCCCATATCCAGTGAGGGTGATAACGAGGCATCGCTATGATCCAAGAAAAACCCTCTAATCTCCCGCAGCTTACGCCTATAGAGGCCTTAATGGAGCAACTGCCGGAAGGTGGGTATCTTGCCTTCAAAGCGGAGCTGGAGCGCGCGGCGCATGAGCTGCTAAAGAGCTATGGCTTTGAAGAGCAGATCAGAAAAGTCCGCTTCTTAGGCAACGAGCTGTATGCGCAAACGCGATAACCGCGCTTGGCTACCCATTGAGCGAGATCGATGATTATGGATTTCAAACGGTTCTTTGCACTGAAAAAGCCATGCCCTGAATGCCCGTTCCTCAAAGACGGCGGCTATGAGCTGGCACCCGGCCGGCTGGACAGCATTAAGCGCGACATGCTGGATGATGACTTCTCTAATTTCCGCTGTCACAAAACTACTGAGCAAATCACAAGAAAGCAGGGAGTGGAAAAGCACTGTGCCGGCGCGGCGGCGTTCCTCCTGGCCAATGACCGCATGAACATCCCTATGCGCTTGGCGATGGCCGAGCGCGTGTTAGATCTGGAAGCGCTAAAGGATGCTATCCCCCTGGTAGACACCACGTTACCCTCGAAGGAAAACAAATGAGCTTTGAAACCCGCCTTGATGAGCTGCTCCACAGCCTGGAGATGTTCATCAATGCCCCTGCTGAATGGCAGCGCCAGGCCACAATTGGCACACCTCTGTTAAGCCTGACTGCCGGCGACTGCCAGGAGCTGGTGGACGGGGTGCAGCAGCTCAAGCACCAGCTGGCAACGGCCAATCAGGAGCTGGATTACCAGCGCCAGCAGCGCGAAAGCCTGCTTGATGAGGCCACCACGTTGAAGAAGTTTGTCCAGGCTGGCCGCCGGGATATCACCTTGGCCGATTCCGGCCGCCCGAAACCGAATACCCCGCTGCTGGATGCCATGCTTTTCGCACAATCCAGCCATTACAGGCTTGGCGTTTAAGCAATGGAACAGACAATGACAGCACCAGTACAACACGCCGTGCGCCTCCGAGGGGAAGCGATCGACATTCGTGAGGCAATGCGCCGCGACGACCGCTTAAGTCCATCAGCAGATGAGGCTCGCCGGCTCCTGGACATCCACACCGCCGCGATGTCACTGGCACAAATCGGTGTGGCCGTGGCGGACACCTGCAAGCTGACACCGTTCGAGCTGGATGATTACGAAAAGACAGCCCGCAAAGAGGCAAACCCCCTTCAGGCCTACCAGCGTGAAGATGATTGGGACTGGTTCGAAGGAGAAAAAGATGAGTGATGAGCAGGTGCGCTTCCTTCCTGAGCTGCTGGAGGGGCATATACCGGATGACATTCTTGGTCGCTACCAGATGCACTTGCAAGACGCTGACATCCCAGCAGAGGCTGCTACGAAGGCCATCTCAGAGCGAGGCATTGCCCAGCGTGAAGCACGATCTTTCGTTCATTGTCTGCTATCAGACTCGGGGCTAGGGCAGCAAGGTGAAGAAAACCGCGCGCCTGCTGAAAGCATCTTCAGCCCTCTACAGCTTTCTGATTTACGCAAGCTGAAGGCACAGGTTGCGCTGGGCGCTTTCGATAATGCGTCACTTGCAGTCATCAGCGTCACTATTTTAGAGCTTATCGACCGGGTAGAGGCTGCTGAAGCCAAAGCAGAATTCCGTGGTCAGCATGTACTACTGGCCACTGCACAGCGCGATGCTATGGCGGCAGACCTTGAGCGGCTGCGGACGCAAGAGCTTATCTATCAAACCAGTCCCGCCCCTGACATTTGGTGTGATGTTACCGAGGCTGAGTGGGATGCATCGAAAAAGCATCCTGGATGTGAAGAGCATTGCCGCATTGTCTATACCGTTTCACCCTTAGCAGCGGTGCCGCCACATGAGCTGGCCGCTCTCACAATCCAAGCCGCTGGTAGCGAAGTGGTGGGGGGCGTGATTCATTACGGCTGACAATAGGTATGTTGAATTCTAAGCGGGCGGCATACCGCCCCAACTACACAGTAGATTAATGAGTACAGATAATTGATTAACGAAAAAGCCACAGATCGCGAGTTGGAAGCCTTCATCCGCGAACCAGTAAACGGCGCCGTCATCACCCCTAACCATGATCTAGCGGTTTCCATGGCTAAGGAGCTGCTAGAACTGCGCGGCCAGGTTACCGCTATGCAGGAGCTGGTGGCCATCAAAGAAGCCGCAGTGAAACTGGTACGCTGCAAAGGGCGTTACCACTCAGAGCAAAACTACCGCGCGCTGGCTATGCTCCTGGGCGTTACCACGCCCGACCTGGATCCAGGCGCTGACCTGGCACCGGGCTGGCAGGCGTTGCCTATCGCTCCGACCATCGACATGGCGCGCGCGCTTGGCGTGGCGTGGGAAAGTCCACCATTCCCAAAAAAATACCAAGACATGCTTAAGATCTCTCCTGACTACGATGGCCAGCCTCTGCCTGTTTTTACCCATTTTGAAGGACAAGATGAATAAGCAAGACATTAAGGCCATGCTCCTCGCTCACGGCCTCAAGCCAACGCAGCAGCCAGATGGATCGATGGATTTACACCCCTATTTGTATAGATTCGTGGAAGCGCTCTTAGAGCGTTTTTGGTTAGATGTCGCCAATCCGGTCTCAGTTATACAAATTAAGCCCTGTGATGATGCTCCTGCGCATTCTGCGACGCTTTTCCGCGGCCTTCAGGTAGATCCTGATATTCCAGTCTTTGTGATGAAGAGGGTACATTGATGTCGATTTATACGCTCTGCATCACTGTGACTGTCAGTGTCCTGATTGTATGGGCAATGCTTGAGTATCGTACTCACGGCTGGAAAAAGGCTTGGTTACGCATCCTGGCGCTGGTGGCCACCTCTGTCATTTGTGAGTTCGCCCTTTACCAGCATCTTCACGCCATTTAACTCAGAGGCCGCCCATCAGCGGCCTTGCTTCACCTGCATAAGCTAAATGCCTGGTGCTTGATTAAACACGCGCCCCGACACGTCAGACAGCACATACGCAATCACCCCCCAGATAGGCGAGTCATCACCGCCAGACACCGCATAATCGCTCAATTTAATTACATCATGCTCTTTTGTTAACCGCTGTAATGCCGGCTCCGGCACACTCACGTAACGCACAACCTTAAATTCACCGCCCAGCCAGGCAATCAGGAGCGATCCGTGTTTGGGGTCTAAACTGCGGTCGATCACCAATACTGAGCCTTTGAGAATACCTACTGATGGTAAATAGTCTGCCGCCCGCATGAAGTAGGTGGCAGGGATAGAGACCCGAGCAATAGCATCCAGGCTAAGCCGGGGGCGCGCGTAGTCTTGCGCTGGGGAAGGGAAGCCCATAAAAATCACCTGCATTAATTTATATGTATATTCATACAGTAGTGTGGGCTGGCAAGTACGTCAAGAGTGAAGCCGCAGCGAGTTAAAACCCTTTATTTTCATAAAATTAAATGTGGTTAAGCTCAGGCTTTCTTAATTGAGCCTGACGCTGAGTAAGACAGGAGATTGAAGGCAAATAGCACAGGTTGACCTAGGTGGGTTAGGCAAAAAGTGCTAAATTATTGACAGGTGGTTGCACATTCATCAAATCCATGGAAAGATATTTACTTAAGGCAAAAAAAAACCCGGACAGAAGTCCAGGTTTTCATTTGCTGAGCAGCTGCAAACTGCTACAAGCTGTAGGCTATAAAGCCAATAACTGTTCATTAACGGTAAGTCTTTGGATTCTACCTTGCAAGGAATTTAGGAGGGCAAAATGAATAATTAGCACTTTTTGTTAAAAAACGCCAAGCATGGGCAGCTGCAAACTGCCAATAATCTATTCACATGTGCGCTATAAAGCCAATAACTGTTTGTTATAGCGTACCTTTTTTAAAAAGGTTTTTATGGACAATACAAATATATTTATGTTTATTTTGGGTTTAATGGAATTTATCCGTGTCGGCCTAGAAATAGCTGTATCTTTACAACAGTTGTAAGTGATTTTGTAAAGCAAACTAAAGCTGCCTAACCGCAGCTTTTTAACATGTTTCTAACACTACAGCACTAAGGCAGAGGGCACGATAACCTCCATAAAAGCGACAAAAGATTGCATTAATACACATGTTGTCGCATAATCAAGTCACGCAAGGAAAGCGTATAAATGATGATAAAAGGGACTATCCTTTGAACACATCCGAGTAGAAGAGGTAGACCCCATGGCTATTAGTGTCCGTCTTGATGAGGACTTTGTGGATGATGTGAAAGTGTATGCTGAGGTTTCAAGCCGCAGCGTACCAAAGCAGATTGAGCATTGGGCTAAAATAGGTAGGATTGCCGAAGACAACCCTGATCTGCCGTATTCCTTCATTCTCGAAGCCTTACTAGCTAAAAGTGAAGTTGAGAATGGAAGGGTCAAGAAATATGTCCGGAGAACAGAGCGTAAACAAGGTTGATGTTTACGAAACTCGTCGCTTTGAAAAAGCATTGTCTAAACTGAGCGGCAAGCAACTGCGTATTGTAGAAGATGAAATTGAACGCGTTATTGCCGATCCCTTGATTGGCGAACAGAAAAAAGGGGATCTCAAATTTTTGCGTGTTCACAAATTCTCTCTCGAAAAAGAGCTGTATCTTTTGGGCTATTCTTGGTTAGAAGGAAAGCTTGAGCTGTATTTGCTGTCTATTGGAACTCATGAGAATTTCTATGATGACCATAAGAAGCACCGCAAGCAGGATTTGAAGCTGGTGAGCTAACCTGCCATGCGTCAAAGATATACAGCACACACCCGGCTCGATGCCGGGTTTTTCATATTGGGAAAGGGAAAATGACTGAGTGTCAATTATTACAGGTTGCCACCCACTGCCGCACCCTAATCGAAGAAGCGCTTTCTATGTCGGGTATTGCTGTCACTACCGGCTTATGCCTGATGGCTTGCACACTGGTGCAGCGCGCGGCGGCACTGGCCGGCTATGCGGCGGTTATCCGAGGTGGTGACGGGCTAGAGGATGGCGGCTTGTTCCTGCCGCATGGCCGATATGGCCACTACTGGTGTGAAGTGTCCAGCGGTGGGGAGCATTATGTTGTGGACATTACTGCCGATCAGTTTGGGTGCGCGCCAGTCATCGTGCGCCCGGCATATGCACCGGACTGGCCTCGTTATGTGCCAGGCGATCAGGTGCTGGTGGATAGTCACGTTGCGGAGCTTCTGGAGGATTACGCGAAAAGCGCAGCTCAGTAACTGACGAACGTCAGGCCGCGCCGGCGTGCCAGGATCTGATACAGCCCTGTGGCCAGCTCCCCAGTATCGCCGGTTATGACGCCAGCCGGCAGATATGACGCCTCCTCCCAGTACCGCACTACCGCATAGGCTTTCCGAGCATCGTCCCGGTGTGCCAGCTCCAGCATCGCTACCACCCGATACCGCATTTCCCCATCAGCTGGGGAGATATGCGACTGTACGGCTGCTGCCAGGGGCTTGCGACTGTCAAAGATGGCCAGATACTCACTGCCGCGCACGATCAGCGACGCGATGACATCAAACTGCTTGGTAATGGTGGAGGGCGTATAGGAAGAGGATAGGGTGATCAAGCTGGTGGCTCCGGCCAAAGTAAAGCCCGCCGGCGGCTGCCAGCGGGCGAGGATTTAACGCATAACTGTAAGGGGTTTCCTTGGCTTGGCTGATGAGGACGCGGCGTGACTCGCACTCGACTTATCCTCCTGAGTGGGCGTCGTCTGAGAAGCTGGCTCAGCAACAGTAATGCCCAACAGCCTTAATGCTTCAGCCTGAGCTGCGACAAATTCTGGCGAATTGACTGAATACAAATTTGCCACACTTTGCAGCCATTGTTGTATTTTTGCCGGGTCAGGCTTTACGGTCGCCTCAGTTTCCTCAGATGGATCACCGTCTTTAGAAACAGTCCAAAATGCCCTGTGCCATGCAGCAGCTTCTTCCTGATATTTTTCTTTGTTATCAATCTGGGTGACAATGCCACCCTTTAATAGGCTGAAAAACTCTTCTGCTTCACTTACACGGTAACCATAAGGAAAGTCTCTGGCAAAATCCTCAACCAGATTGTCAGAATGCTCTGCTTGGTAAGCTTCTATCTCTTTCAGCAGCTCGGGCAGAAGATCTCGATCCATAACGTCAAAATAGCATTTCAGCATGTCTGCATATTTGTCGGAGCCGGCCATAGACTCGGCATCCTGATTGATGAATCCCATCATAAGCTCATCAAGATGTGGGTATCGTTCAATGGTGGCTGTGGTCATGATGCCTCCGGCCTAGGAATGCATGGGAAACTGGTCACAATATACTTATTGCGTCCGGCAATGTTTCCGCGAATGATTTTCACAAAAACATGTGAGCAAATCGCCTCCTCAAAAGTACCATCGTTGAGCAACTTAACCTGTGTGCCCACAGGGAAGTTACTTTCAACCTTTATGAGGATAAAATCTTTTTTTCCACCAGCGCGCGCTATAACCCCGCCTGGGGGGTTGTCTATCTTATAGTACCAATTATAGACCCTATGCAGATCACTCAAGATAGCCTTGGCGACTACAGTCTCAGCAAATTCTTGCCCATGATAAAAGGTAGACGTTTCATATAACCGTTCGGCATCGAGTAGGCGCTGTATCATCTCAGGCCTTGTCTTACCGACATGATCCCTTAATGTGTGCCCGCCCTGCTGTCTGGTGCCTTTCTCATGCTCATTCAGGTCTGTGCGCATGATGTCTCGAATCATCAGCACCAGCTTTTCAGCGGTTATCCCAGCCTCGATATCAGCAGGAAGAGGATCTCTCCACAAGTCCCTCAGTATAGTGTCTGCCATCAACATCCCTCAGATGCAAAGAAAACGCTAATACTACGCCTGACACTCCCGCATTCCCATTTTGGGCGACAAAAATCAGAGTTGTGTCGGGGTTTGGCTGGTGGTTGGAATGCTGATGGCCAGCAAAGCCACCACCAGCGACCAGCGCCCTCAATTTGATTATTTGCGTGGCTTTTCATATAGTCACCACCGCCCGCTCCTGTGCCAAGCACAGAGGCAATGAGAGGCTCCTTGTTCTGTGCTTACCCTGTCTCTACCGTCATCTGGTGAGTACATGCCAAGTAGCTTTATGCCCCGCACCATGCAGGGGAAAAGGAAGTAGCGATAAGGCGCATCCTCGCGCCTTAATCTTCGCAATGCCCCTCCCATAACTCTCATCCCGGCAACACACAAACAGCAATGAAACCCGTATACCCATTGGGGGTCTATTGGCAGCCAAACACTCAAGATTTACGTCTTGGGAGATATCGCAGTACCTGATTGAGCTTGGCCGGCCGGCTACAGCCAAAGAGGTGGCGAAGGGGTTGAAGGCGCGTTACCCGCAGTATGATTCATCGGTGAGTGAGATCTACTTGCGCATGAGTTCGATCGCCAAGTCGCACAACTCAGACTGCCGGGTCGATGATTCAGTTAGGCCGCGCACCTTCCACCTGACCCGATTAGACGATGCATTTTTCAAGCGGTGCAGGAATCCAGAGCGGATTGACCCGGTAAGACGGGAAAAGATGCTGATGACTGAGGAAGATAAGGAAAGGGCAGAGAGTCGGATGTGGCATCTCGCCCATAAGCTGATGGGTGCGGCGGTTAGACGCCGCATGTGTTAGACGTTAGAAGCCGCCATTCAGGGCATCGCTAAAGCGACTGAGACGGGCGTTTTCTGGCTTGGCCTTTCCCCCTGATGGCTCTGTGCTTTCCTTTTCTGCTTCAGCTGGTGGCGCTGCGGGTGCCTCCTGCTTACTTTGAGCTGGTTCACTCACGTGCGCCGGCTCTTCTGCTTTTACTGGTTCAGGGCTGGTGGCCTGGGCGGTCACCGGCTCCAGAGCCTTCTGTACGACCTCAGAAGCCTCCGCTTGCATAATCTGGGGGTTATCCCCCAAATACTGCTGCAACCGCACCAGAAAGACTTGCTGGCGCTCACGTTCGCTCATTCGCGCAAACTGCGGCGTGTCCAAGAAGTTCAAGACCGGCAACAACCCACATTCCATTAGCATTTGGCCTGCCTGCAAGGCAGCGTTTATCTTGCTGCGCTTGATGGTGTACTCACTGCTCTCACGAAATTCATCAATGAAGCGAGCAGCCGCCGGCGACTGCCGGGTTTGAGCGGTAATGCGAAAGTTTAAGCTATCTCTTTTTGAGTTGTCGCCAGCCATATTAGGCCTCCGGGGTTAATTCAGTCATGGCCAGCTCTTGCAAGATCTGCGGCTTGCGCTGCTCCATGAGGATGTGAACGCCATCTGTCACGGCTAATTCAGGGTGGTCAGGCACGAAAACGAAGTCGTGCCATGCTTCCGCCAGGTTCGGCAAATAGCTGAGCTTGCCACCCAGCCAGTTAGCCCCGCCCCCAACGAACAGCAACATATCGATAGATAGCATGTTATGCAGCACAGAGCGGATATCTTCCCGGATCTGCGTGGCCAGCTCCATGGCAGCCTGCTCTACATATTTGGTGATGTCACGGCGCAGGTGCTTGCGGGATTCAGCGCGGGAGCCGATGTAACCTTGACGGATGATTTCATCCAAGGCGGATTTTTGGATCTCATGCGCGTTGGTGAGGCCAATTTCCTCTGCGTGTTCCTGGAGCAGCAGGTGAAGGCGGTCAATCATCACGTGGATGCCGTGCTCTGTGGTTTTGCAGCTAAGCACTTTCAGGTGCTCATTCACAATGGCGATATCACACGTGAAGCGGCCAAGGTCAATGATGATGCTGCGCTTCACGCCTTCAAACTCAGGGTGCTCTGAGCCATCTGGCAGGGTGCTGGCGGACACGTAAGCCGTCACCGCCTCGGGGAATACCAGCACTTTTTTAACGATTGGCGCTTTCAACTCACCAGAATAGTTGGTGATGGGCTGCATGAGGTTCCGGCGCTTGGCCTCAATACGTGCGGTGTCAATGCCATTGCCACCGTAATACTGCACGGCCGGCAGGGTGTCACCGATCACCACTGGGCGACCGCCCAATCCTGCCTGTGCCACTGCGTTGAGCACCAGGACGCGGTTTGCATCGCTGAGCTGGTATTCAGGATCGCAGGTGTTCACCAATTCCATGCTTGTGCCGTCATCGGTCACAGAGAACAGCTCACCAGATTGTGTCTTCCACGTTGAGGTTGACTCATTCATGCCGTGTTGCAGGCGGCCTCTACGCACCAGAGATGGGGTGATGATGTTGATCACCTCGCCCCTGTCGTTAGTGAAGCGCATAGAGATGTTGCCTGAGCCGCCATCCATAGCCACAAAGACTGGGGTTTGATTGTTCGCTGTCATATTCGTGCTTTCCTTAAGTTACTGATTTATTGATTGATAGATTGCTTAACGCGGTGCCAATAATACAGAAACGGGACGTAAAATCAACTTTTGGTATCCTTTTGTCATAATTTTGGTAACCAAATTGGTGGCGCTGATGATGATGGATGAGATGTAACGATCAGTAGACTGCGATCAAATTGGCAACTTTGAAGGTGATCGCAGTGAAGACAGATTGGGGAGAGCATAGAGAGCGCTTCGCCCAGATGCGGGCAAAGCAGGACATCAGCATTAAGCAATATGCTGAATTGTATGGACTAAACCCCAACACTGCCCGCCGTTACCTGGGTGCCGGTGATAGCGTCGTTGCCAAAGAAAAGCCACAGGCCAGCCCCGCGCGATCAGTTCCGCGATCATCCCAGCGATCAAAGTCTTCCCCACGATCAAATGATCACGCCAATAAAGATGATCACGCCAGTGATCAACGCAGTGTGATCACCGCTTCAGAGAAAACCAGCAAAATCAGGGAGCTAAGCGCACAGATTAAAAACGGCACCGGGGGCAGCGCCCTCAGTGATGTGCCGACACCTGCTGCTGTGCTTGTTGGCGAAGTGATCACGGCCGTTGCCGGCCGCACAAAGTCCGGGCGTGTGTCAGACCAGACTAAGAAGGGCGGTCAGTTACTGATGGGCACCGCGCCAGCGGAGGAGGATGTAGCCCGAGCACAGGAGCTGCTGGCCGCTGCCGGCGTTGATGCCCTTGAGGCTATCGTGATTGAAAAAAGCCTCGTCAATCTCTTCAAGATAGAGCGCATCAGCATAGAGCTGCTGGAGTTCCTAGATTCACAGCCGGCACCAGAAGGCGATGAAGGTGGCCAGCCCCCTTTAGTTAAAGCCCTTTCCGTGGTAACCGCTGCCGCCGGCGCAATCAATGACGCTGCCCGCACCATGGCCGGCATACGCCAGAGCTACGCCCGGGAGCAGCGAGAGCAGGAAAAACACCTACGCAAGCTCCAGGAGCCGGAGCGCATCCAGCAAGCCTACCAGGAGCGTCAGGCACACGGCCGCAGCGCCCTCGATACCGCAATCATGATTGAGTCACACGGCGACAAGGTGCCCTCCCTGCTGCTGGAGCTGGCGCGCCATGAGATCAAGCAGTCCGCCACCAATGACATTCAAGCTGTGCCCATCGATTTGATGGAGCTGGACAAGCAAGCCCGGGAGATGCGCGCTGCGCGCCTGGCCGCCCTGGATGAAGACTTGGCCGGTAAGCGGGAGGCCGTTAACCAGCTGGTCGATGAGGGTGGCCACGGTGACGTGGCAGCGGATGGGAGCCTTAACGATTTAAACCTGTCGGTTGGCTTTGCTGACGATGAAGAACCAGACGACGACATTAACCAACTGCTTTTTGGAGATGATGAAATAGATGGCCACCAGCACTAAGTTGCGATCGCCGGTCTTGGATGACCCGCGCTGGCAACGGTTGGTCGTGATGTATCGGTATGACTGGATCACCGCCGCCGAAGTGATATTTGGGAAAACCCCAACTTGGCAGCAGGAGATGATTATAGAGGCCGTGCAGGAGCACGGTAGCCGTACCTCAGTGTCGTCAGGACACGGTACGGGTAAGTCCGACATGACCTCTATCATGATCCTCTGCTACATGATTTTCTTCCCTGAAGCCCGCGTTATCCTGATAGCAAACAAGCTACAGCAGGTCAAGACGGGTATTTTTAAGTACCTTAAGCAAAACTGGAAAGTTGCACTCAAAAACTTCCCGTGGCTGGCGCAATACTTCACGCTAACTGATATGCAGTTCTTTGCGAACGGCTCAAAGGGCAGCTGGGAAGTGGTGCCCAAGGGCTTCCGTCTGGGCAATGAGGAGGCGCTGGCCGGTGAGCACGCTGATCACATGCTCTACATTATCGATGAGGCGTCAGGTGTCTCTGACAAGGCATTTGGCTTCATCAAAGGCGCACTGACCCAGGAGGATAACCGCCTACTGCTGATCTCCCAGCCCACGCGAACCAGCGGCGAGTTTTACGATTCTCATCACCGCCTGGCCAAGACCCCAGAGAACCCCAAGGGTATCTACACCGCCATTAAGCTCAACTCTGAGGAAAGCCCCCTGGTTACCCTCCGGTTCATTGCTGAGAAGCTGATGGATTATGGCGGCCGCGAAAGCCCTGAATACCTGATCAAGGTACGCGGGGAGTTTCCGACCTCGCTTTCTGGCTATCTACTGGGGCGTGATGTGTGTGAGCGCGCCATGCGCCGGCGTGTGCCGCTGGCCAAGGGCTGGGGCTGGCTGGCCTGCTGTGACGTGGGGAACGGTCGAGACAAGTCCGTGTTGGGTATTTTCCGGGTGTCTGGATATGGCAAACATCGCCGGGTGGTGCCGCATATTGTCTATGAGATGGAATCTACCGTTACACCGTCACGTTTCGCTGATGTCATCTTCAGCGAGTGCACCCATGACAAGTATCCCAATATCTCCATTGCCATCGATGGCGACGGGATCGGTGCTACTACGGCCGACGTGCTGGAGGAAAAGCACGGGGTGTTTGCCCAGCGCATTCGTTGGGGTAAGCGTATGCACAATGAGGCGCTAAAGCGGCACTATGTCAACCAGCGCGCCTATGCCAACGTACTGGCGGCTAACGCAGTGCGCCAGGGGCGCATGAGACTTGACCCTGATGCCAAGACAGCTGACCAGGCCAGCAAGATCCCGGCCTTCCTCAATGAGGCAGGGCAATGGGTGATCATGAAGAAGGAGCAAATGAGGTTGAAGCTTAACCTGAAGTCGCCCGACCGATGGGATGTCTACTGCTTTACCCAGTTAGCGGACTATGTGCCGGCCAGTGAGGTATTGAGTCGGGCTGATGAGGGTCGCAGAAGCGAAGCGGAGGATTGGCTTAATGGCTAAAGCCACCAGCTGTGGGTGGCTACTCAATATCGTTGACGGGTGGCGTGGGGGCGGCAGCCTCGGCTTCTTCTCGGGCGCGCCTGGCAGCGGCTCGTTCGGCGGCCTGCTTAGCGGCGCGCTTTACTCTGGATTGAATGCGACGCTCTTGCTTTGTTCCTTTCAAATGCTCTTTTAAGGCCTTAGCCTCATGTTCCAGATAGACCTTGCAGCCACCATACATCTTAATGGGGAGCGGGGTCAGCTGGTCATAGAAAGAGGTTTTATTGGTCTGCGCCTTTTCAGCAAGTTTGATCTCTGTCACTTCACGGCCATCAAAGAATGCGCCATTGCTTGAAACTCGGGTAACAACGCGCCCAGATGCATCCGGCGTTTCATAGCTGCAATACAGGTCGTTATAGCCTGTGCGCCGGCAGATAAGCACGGTTTCAGGGGGAAGGGATGAGAGAATTTCTCGGTCTTTATTCAAACCATCGAGCACTTGCTCGAGCTGCTCAGGGGGCTGGTGGGTGCGGGCAGAACGGACGGCTACAGTGAGCTGGCGCAATGCAGCTTTGACGGTGCGCGTCTGCTGGGCTGAAGCCTCGTTAGTATAGTAGGTCACGTTGCTGGCATTGGTGATCAGCTTGGGGAAGGGGTAAAACAAGCGTTTAGCCGCACCAAATTGCTTAACGTCAGTCGCCAGCTGCTCCAAATTGAAGGCGTATTTAGCCCAAAGTTCTATATCACTTTCAAACTGCAAGAATTTCTCAGGTGGGACGATGACGATGGGACGATAAGCCTCACCGGTAAGAATGGCGGTTTGGGTGACGGTGGCCAACTCCATGGCCTCTTTTAAGAACCTCTCCCGGAAGCTCAAGAATTCTTTGTATAGTTTCTCTACACGCTGGATTTTTTTCATCAACAAAATGTCTCTTTCAAGGCCGGCATAGCGCCGACAGCTTAAAATAAACATTATTTTAGTATAGGTCTACTAGCCGTTACACAATACCCGGACAAAAATGTCTCATAACTGGACAAACTTGTCCTATATGTGGGACACGAGCACTCTATGAACAACTGGGTCACAAAATACAGTAGTAAATGGTTTGCTTTAAGTATCGGCGGAGTTCTTTGATGGAGACACGTTTTGTGCCAGGAGCGGGGGTTGAGAGCGTCATAGCGAAGTGTTGCACGATGATTTCCATATTGGCAGGTGTTGCCAAGGTTACAAGCCCAAGCTCTTTGGCGGCTAATGTAATGTCATTCACTAAAGGTAAAATGGTGTTACGTGTCATTGCTCTAACCCTGCAAAAAATTTCCAATCCACTATCGTTTTCGGACAATCCCTATATACCACTAGCCCATTGTGACGGGGAAGGTTACCGGTATCAGAAACTGAAAATAGTGCTGAATTGCGGGCTTTTTCGACAATTATGGAACTGATACCATTGGTGATATTGATCATGGTAATAATAACTTAACGGAATAGGTCTCTGGTGAGATAACAATAAATCGAATATGCTTACCCCCTTACAAAATTGTCAGGTATATATAACTACCCATATATATACCTGACAACATTTGGTACTTTACGGTTTAGCAAAGCCGTTTCAGTCCTGTGACGTTTTCCTTACGAAATTAGCAGGCTTTTAACTTTAGGGGTTGGCACACTATGAAACCGATACTCAGAGCGACATCTCATCCCAATCTCGTCGTATATGCAGGCGTTTTTAGCTATCAGCATGAGCCATAACTTGAAGATCAGACTTGGTAGCGTTACGTGAAAAATTAATCAGATTGTGGGTAATCCCTGTGCATTTTTAGCGTAGAAGCACCAAACGTTAGTCCCACGCTCATAAACCGGTTTACCAGTTAATTTTGGGATTAGCGTTGTATTTAACCCAGACCACTATAAAATCACTATCCCGGGCGGGATAGTTGCAGGAGCATTTTTATGCAACCGACCGGTAAAATGGTTAAGGCAGCCCGCATAAAGCTAGGCAAGACGCAAGCAGAGATGGCCGAACGATTTGGCTACTCCGTTGGCGGCTGGATAAAGAAGGAACATGACCATCGGCCTATGGCCTCTAGTGAGTTTGAGTTCCTTCTTCTCCTTGCGGATATGCACCCGGACCTTCAATTGCACGATAGAAACGCTAAGCGGCCGTTTACGGCTGAAGAAATCGGGTTGCTCCTGAAAGATGAGCATCCAGATTACAAAATCTGCAAACGACATAGGAAAATCGATGACGAAAATGACTCCGAAGAAGGTGAATCCACGTGACCTTCCTTCATTAAACGCGGCAAGTTTCGATGAGCGGGTAGCCGATCATCTTCGCCGGTTCTTAGCCGACAAGGATGCGTTTGCCAAAAATACCTGGGATCAGATGCTCTCGGTATTGCGGAGCTGGGCGCGCTGGTGTGACGAGCGCGGCAAAGTGTGGCTCCCCGCTGACTATGATGATGTGCGTGATTACCTCTTCTATTTGAAAGAGGAGCTTGGCCGTGCCACCTCCACAGTGGCACAGCACAAGACCATGATTAACAAAATTCACGCCGAGGCCGGCTTGCTGCGCCCTGATGACGTGCGCTCCGTTGATCGTGGGATGCGTAAAATCCGCAGAACGTCTGTCCTAAAAGGTGAGATGATCGGCCAGGCTATTCCGCTGCACCGAGAGGAATTGCTCAAGGTAGCTGCCGCGTGGGAGTCCAATACCCGCCTTTACCAACGCCGGAATCTGGCTTTCATCGGTATCTCCTACATTACTCTGCTGCGCATTGCGGAGATCTCCCGCTTACGTGTTCGTGATGTGACGTTCTCCCCTGACGGCACCGCTATTCTGCTAGTCAAGCACACCAAAACCATCATCGATGGGTACGGCGTCATTAAGAAATTGGCTCCAATCGTCACTGAGTGGCTGGTCAACTGGCTCGAAATGTCTGGCCTGGCCGATCAGCCTGACGCCTTTGTTTTTTGCGGTGTTGACCGCTACAACAAACTCCGTCAAACCAAAAATCCCCTTACTCACCGTGCAATTGAGAAGATTTTCTCTGATGCTTGGTCAGCGCTCTATGGCACCCAGGACGGAAAGTCTACCAAGCGCTATCGCACGTGGACTGGGCACAGCCCCCGCGTAGGGGCGGCGCAGGACATGGCCAAAAGTGGTGCATCCCTTCCCCAGATTATGCATGAGGGCACCTGGAAGACGCCTAAGCAGGTTATGGGCTACATCAGACATTTGGAGGCAGATAACAGCATCATGTTGCGTATGTTTCGCTGAGATAACGCCACAAGACGCCCAAAAGAAAAAGAAAGAAGAACAATAAGGTCATCCCCATGCCAAGAGAGTTTTCGATCTTGCAAAAGGTCACGCTGTCTTATTTGGCAGAGCAACACTGTAACGGAAGCCTCCGTAAAGGTAAGCACTGCCAAATTCATCTATCCGCCCTTTACTTGCAAGTTAGGCCGAGATACCTGAAAAAAATGCACAAAAAATCGCTCACATTGAGCAATTTCAGGAATTCTCTATGTCGCTTAGTTAAGCGCGGTGCTGTCCAGATCATCCATTCGGAGCCGGACAATCCCAAGGCACCGCCGCTTTGCCAGTTGACAAAAGAAGGCATAAGTATCGGCACTTATTTACGGTTCGAAGAAACGCCGCTGTCCCCGCCCAAAGATGTGGTGTTCTGGACGCAAGACTAAAGATACCCCTATACTAAAACGTGTTTTATTTCGTGATTCAAAATGAATCACCGTGAATCACCACCTGATTCACTTCGTGTTAGCCCCAGAGGAATTTATGGCAAAAGTGCTGGTGGTTGACGGGATAAAGGTTCATTTGCGCAGTGGGGTGCGTGACGGCCGCGCGGTTGTCGCTTGCACCCTGATATTCCCATCCGGTGCGCCGATCAGGGATATGACGCTCGATAAGTTGATGGCCAACCCGCAAGAGGCCGCCCAGTTTGTTGAGGCAGCAGATGAGCATACCGCCCAGCAGATCGTGAATGACATCCAGCGCTCTGAGGGGCATATCATTGAAGCAATTAACCGCGTATTTAGCGCCCCAGCATCACAGGTGGCAACCCGCGTCCACCAGCTGGAGCGCCGGCGCACCCGGTGACGCGCCTGGCGCTCACTTTTAATTTTTCCGGGCTTTACCCGGCCTTCCAGGGATTTCTATGTTCCATATGTCTACGCACCACAAGCTATTCAATGGCCTGATGCTGTGCTCTATTGCGCTTACCCTATATGGCGATATTGGGCTGACAATCTTTGCCTACATGTTAACTATCTTGGCGCACATGATGCTGGCAGGAGGGTTTAAATTCCGTACCCAGCCATCTCAGCAGGCTTACTTCAATGAAGTGAATGAGGCCTATATCGAGCGTAAGGTCACTGCTGATATCGCTGCCCACCTGAAGCTTTCTTCTCGTGATGCAACTCCACAGGAAAATGAGTTGGCGGCACAGTTTGTGGTGGCCGCATGTAAGCTCTCAGGGTATAGGCTGCGTATGCCCTTGTAAGGCGGCCTCACCAAGTCAAAAGCCCACAGCGCCCCTTAGAGGGCGCTTTTGCTATGCACCTACCCAACGATAAGGATGCCACCATGAAAGTCTCACGCCGCATGATGAAGTTTTTCACGGCCGTTGCCCGCGCCCATCACATTGACAGCCCTACGCCCTATACGCATTTCTCCTACGTGGATGATGCCGGTAATTACAGCGGGGATGACATCGTGGGCGACGGGAGGGTTCTGGAACAATTATCCAAGATGGGTATAGTGCGCCTCCTCGGTGATGAAGATGACTTCACCGTCCAGCTGGTGGAGCGCTTTGACGTGCTGGCCGGCTGGTTTGACGGTGCCCGGGCTGCATCGCGTAGTGAAGGGACGGACTATAGCGCCTATCACTCCTGCCCGGTCGCGTTCCTGGCTGGCCATCAGCATTGGCATGAGCAGCAATCACCTTCAGCCATCCCTTACAAGGATGTCTACGACAGGCGGTGTCATGGCTTTGTGTGCGTGGATACAGGGGAAATATGGCAGCAGATGTAAAAACAGCCCCCGGAGGGGCTGTAGTGCTCTCGCAATCTATCAAAAAATTGAAAGCGCGCAGATCCTATAGCAAACATTGACCTTGATCAATAAAGGAAACCCATGTCCCAAAGCATTCTTGCCCAAGTTAAGCACCTTTTCTCTGATTCTCCGGCACCGATCATCACCAGCGAGGCTTCTCCATGCTTCCAGCTGTCTGGCCATCGCCTGATTTCCCGTAAAGAGCGATCCAAGGACTCCCCGGCCAGCATGGTTGTGGCCACCGGCCTCGCTCTGGCGTTTGATCTGGATAACCAGCTCAACGTGTATAGCCTGCCAGACCTGGCGAACGATGCCGGCATTCGCTTGGCCATGGGCGTTGATGTGATCGGTGCCGACCGCCCTGGTGAAATCACTGTGAAGCTGGTACGCGACAGCAACAGCGAGGCCGCGATCGAGGCCTGGGATATGCTGGTGGATGCTATCGAAAATAAGCAATTCCCACCGGTGGTGAAGGGGCAGATGGTGCATGTGCCGCGTACTCTTTTCCTGGGTGAGCAGCAGGCAGAGCAGCAACAACCCGCTGTTTTGCCGGAAGAAAGCGCAATCGCACCCTAAATAGACGCCAATCCTAAAATATCTCTGGATTAACGTAGACGCCCATCCTAAAATCTTTGTCCCCAATTTAGGTTTTGCGTTAATCCATGATATTTTCCAGCCCCAAAATCCGCTTTGCCCTGGCCACCAGCTCTATGCTGATGGCCTCCCTCCTTTTCCATGCATCATCCCGGCTGGTGGCCTGATGAAAGTCAGCGACAACGAGATGATGCAGGCCATCTTCATCGCTACCCTGCGTGAGATGCCTTACCGGACTATTGAGAAGTCTTTGGGCGATCGGTATGCCCTACAGCCTGACAAGCCACTCAATCTGCGTCGCAGTGTCATGCAGCTGGCCACAATGCGTCACCGGCTGAATATCGACTTGAGCGTAGGCCATAGCCTGAAGCGGATCCGGTCGCTGGTGGAAACGGACGCACTGCACTCTGATGAAGGTGCCAGCCATCCCCGCGCCAATGGCCAGACCTTCTATTTCTGGCTTCCCATGGAGCGTATGCGCATCGTGTGGCTGCGCTGCCGGCAGTTGCTTTATATCTGCGGGATTGACGAGAAACCTAAGACTATTTTGGCGAGCATTGAGAGCTTGGCCTCTTCTGTGAGTGACCAGTTGCTTGAGGAGTTCGCATTACACCAAACATGGCTTAATGGCCATCACGCCTGGGTAGCGCAGAGTGTCCCTAAGAGTGTTCGAGATGTACATGGCCTTGGAGCCAAGCATTTATATGCCCCTTATCGTGGCTTGGGTCTTCCTGTGCGGCACAGTGGGATTCATCGCCGTCCTTAAGATCTGCGAGTTTCTTAGAAAGGAGCTGGCATCGCTAAAAGTGGAAGAGTTCCCGAGAGAATAAGCCGGCCACCCCTTTGACGATAGCCGCAACGTTATCCTGGCAGATGCCACCGCATGAACCGTAATAGATAGCCGCTGGCAGGCGGTATCAAGGAGATTACATGAGCAACACCCTTTCCTCTGTTCACCTATTCGATGAGCGCGCCAAGCTGGTTATGGCGCAATTTGAGCATAAAAGTTACCTGACCATTCGTGACATCCTGGCCGCCGTGAGCCGTGGGATCTCAGTGGCCAGGAGCCTGGTACAAGAAATGGAGGCTCAAGGGATGTTGCACATCATCACCGCTGGCGGCCGCCGCATTTATCTCAAAGATGCTCCAACGCCTGGTGCATTTGCAGAGCACCCATTTCCTGTGCGTCCGCGCGCCGAAAACCCCTTACCCATGCAATTCCTGCGTAGCTCGGCCGACCGCCGTGGCAACACGATTTTCGATGAGTGCCGCCGTAACAGCGCCATGTACCAACTACAGAGTGTCTTCAATCAGCGCCTTGCCGCCAGACAGCTGGCTAATTAATTCCTAAAGGAGTTTTCCTCATGCAGCACACCCCAGACATTCAACCCATTGTCATTGATGAATGCGCAATTGATGAATATCCAACCCCGGACGTTCTGACCGAAATGGCGGCCATGGCAGCCTTGCGTGAATTCCGTGTGCCTGCGCTCCCGGGTGATTACCTCATGGCATACGAGCGGATCCAAAAGCAAAACATGCGTATGCGTATCGATATGGCACTACACGGTATCGATATGTTGGATGAAGAAATGGTGCTCAAGCGCCATGGCTGGCTGATGAATAGCGCCGTCAATGCCTCAATGCCCCTTTAGCCTGTGCCGGCCATTAATGGACTGACGGAAGAGAAGAAGGCGCGCCAGCTGCAAAAACAGCGGGATGCCCAACAGCGCCAGCGGGAGAAGCAGCGCACCCGCCAGGCAGATCCGGCTTACCGCCAGGCCATGCAGGAAAAAGCCTTAGCCAGCGGTAAGCGGCAGCAGGAAAAGCAGCGCGCGCGCCAACAATCTCCTGAGTACCGTGCCCAGCTGGTGGAGAAAGCCCAGGCTAAGCGCCAGCAGGCAGTTAGCAAGCCACCAGCGGCGGCCAGGACGCGAAAGCCGGCGCGCAGTCTGGGAACCAAGGGGCGTAGCCCTACCTCCGAGGAGCGCGGCATCATGGCCGCCCTGGGCACTCTCCCATGCATTGCCTGCCTACAGCATGGCATTCGCACAGAGCAGGTCTCATTGCACCACATTGACGGCCGGGTAAAGCCGGGCGCGCACAAGCTGGTGCTGCCATTGTGCGAGTGGCACCACCAGCTGGCCGCGCCGGCAAGGGTTCGTGATTGTTACCCGTGGCTTGTGCCCGTACATGCCGCAGGCACTGTAGGCGGAAAGCGAACCTTTGAGGCTTTGAATGGGACTCAGTACGAGCTGCTGGCGCTGGCATATCAGATGGCGCGCATCGATATACCCCTAATCTAAAATGCATTTTATTTTATGAACAAAAATCGCCTAAGTAATCGCCGCAGAAAGCTTTTCTGGCACGTCAGTAAACAAAAAACTGCCACTCCACCACCCGAAAAAAAAGCCGCCTGACCGAGCATCACGTATTGTTTTTGGTGCCTGGGTTCATTAAAGTGCCCTGGCATTCACATGACCGTCGTTATCGATTTCAGTTAAGATTCAACTTACCTTGATGAACAAGAGCTGCCCCCGGGCGGCTCTTCCCTTTTCTGGCGCTTGCCAATTATCATTTTCAAATGAAATAAAAAAGGCCACCCTTTAAAGATGGCCTTCTAAACGCTATCAAATCTTAAACTGCTTCTCTTTCTTCAATGTAATTGTTAACGATTCGTCTAAAGTCTAAGGGTTTTTTGATAGATGGAATTGGGGTGCCTGTGCCGCCAGTTCCTTTAACAACAATATTCCCATACCCGAGCAAGCGCCCCATAATTCCTTGATTTACCTCTAAACTTTCGACTTTATCAAGGCGTAGTTCAACAGTAGTTCTGCGGATAAAGCCAAATTTAGCGATGACGCGCTTATTTGTTAATGCAAGCTCTGTAGTTACGATGATCAGGGTGACCTTAAGAAGGAGAAATGCCCCCACTAAAATGAAAAACCACGAAATGCCAGGAATGTCGCCGCCACCGCTCCCACGAATAAGTGCTCCTAACAGCCCTATCAGCAAACACACTGTACCAATTACTATTACGAATAAGAAGGAAAGCCAAGATACATGGGCGCGGGTGATTACCTCTTCACCTTTAGAAAGATTTGAATCGACATAACTAGCCATACACCATCCTTAAATATGTAAAAAATCGTAAACATTATAATTTATTAGGAACATTCTTAAAAGGAACACTTGAGGATTTTCCACTTTCGGCTTTTTAACTTCAGCATGCTTGCTAATCCTTCATCCTAGCGCTAACCTGTACATGTACATATCTAGGAGCTTGCTATGAAAAATATTAGCTATACACGTATGCGCGATGAGCTTGCAGATGTACTTGAAGCATTACGCAACGGCGAGCAAATCATAGTCACCCAACGCGGTAAACCTGACATCTTGCTGAGTGCCCGAGCTGCTGGTGGCGTGGGTGTATTAGGTTTTATGAATAAGTCTGATGATAGGGCTGACATCTACGCTGGAAACGCCACTACTTGGGATCCTATGGGCTTACCTAAGCATCTAACTGAGTCCGTTAAAAAGGTCGAAGATTTAGCGCACCCGCACAGATCAATTTTACCTCCGGGTAGATCGCTTTCTTTTGATGAAGCGATTGAAAAAACACGCAAGAAACACGCAAAAATAATTAAGGCTCTGGAAGATAAATGATGGAGATCATTTTCCTGACTACGGAACAGGTCATTAACCTTCAGAGAGTAACTTTGCCTAACAGTGGTACGCCAAACCTAGATAGGCTCGAAGGAGCACTTAATCGAGTGCAAACTCTTCACCATTATGAAAATTGCGATGATGTGTTTAGCTTGGCAGCCATGTACCTGGTGGGCATTGCAAAGGCTCATGCCTTCAATGATGCGAATAAACGCACAGCCTTTCAGGCCGCATCGATATTCCTGATGATGAATGGCTTTGAGTTGGATGCATCCTATCACCTGGTAAAGACAACCGTTCTCGCTGCTGAAAGTGATGCAACCGTTCAGGAGACAGCTTATGCGCTGCGCCTGCTTTCCAACTACCGGGAGGATCTGATGGATGGTTACGAAGGAGACTATCTCTAATGTGGCCGACAGCTGACCAACATACTCAATTTGCACTGGTCAGCCGCCTGCCCTATCATGCGCCCCGATGCGTAATAACTATATTGGTTCCTGCTGAATAGTTCGCTGATCTTTAATGCGTTTTACCTAAACCGCCCTTCTGGGCGGTTCTCTTCACCAGCTCACGCTATCTTAATGCCACCAGCTCCTCTGTAGACATCACTCCCTTCGCTGCCCAGTATCCTGAGCCGTGGTAGTGCATCCCTACATCAGGGAAAACAAACCCTTCCTTCTCCAAAAATGCCCGGAAACGCGCGTCCAAAACATTTTCGACTTTCAGCACCCATCTACGCTGCTCGGCATACGTTTTGAGCTGGTGGAGCAACAGCGTGAATCCGCCCGTACCGGGCTTTGCCGCTGATATGTTTGCCACAACGAGTACATCAAGTCCATGTAGCTGAGCGGTGCCATCCTTCATCCTGAGATAGATTTCATAGGCCTGTAGATCGGGGACATAGGCCGATGCGACGCGGCCAGGGTGCCTTTGTACTTTCATCAGCAGTGTCTCCGCAAAGCTGATAATCCTGCGGGCTTCATCCTGTGCGGCTATATCTGCCTGGCTGATTTTGTGGTGTTGCTTCATATAGTCCTCTTGCCTTGCTGGCCGATGCCATGGCACTTATTACAGGGTTCGCTTGGAAAACGGAGAGTATTCTAGCCTAAGCTTGTTTCTTAAGCAGGCATGGCAGGCCGCTGGGAGCAGGCCTCCTTATTATTATTGCCTTATCAAGAAATAGTGAGTCAAACTTGACATTAATTATATAACCCAACCTATATTAAGTGGTATTATAATCTTGCAATAAAGTAGAACGCCTTTTTTCAGATCATTCTAGAGGTATTTATGGGTGCAAATAGCCAACTTCGGCGCGCAAACAAAATAAAGAAGAGTAACGAAAATAAAAGAGAGCTGACCGCAAAGAAAAATAAAATGATGCATATAAAGCCTGATATATTTTTTGATGAATCAGGAAATACCGGCGGGAACTTGCTTGACCCAACGCAACCTTGTTTCACTTTAAGCTCAAGCAGCATTAATAAACAAGATGCGCTCAAAGCATTAGAGCTGACAGGAAGTAAATCCCCTATAGAAGCTCACTTTAAAACTCTTAAACGTAGGAAATCAGGTCAGGATGGAATCATTAGGCTCCTTGAAAGTAAATATATCAATAAAGAGAATGTTAAAATCTGTTTAATCGACAAAAAATACATGTTAACAACAAAGATTGTTGATATTCTAATCGAAACATGGTGTTTTAATAGAGGGTGGGATCTTTATAAAGATGGACACAACCTTGCTCTGTCTAATGTTTACTATTATTGCCTCCCTGCTTTGTGTGGAGAGGAAGAAACAGATAAAATGTACCAGAAGTTCATGAACATGATTAGGATTCAATCCTCTGAGTCTATTGCTGAATTTTACGAATCAGTTGATGAACTAAAGGCTTGCTCTAAGGACAAAAGATTCAAATCTACAATAGATAGAATTAGCATTACCAAAAGCGAAATTAATGATATATTAGAAAATGTTGAAAAAAATACATTAGACCCTTCCATACCCAGCCTCTTCAATCACTGTATAGAGTGGGGTAAAACATACCCCAGCGGTTTTTATATCAAGCATGACGATTCCAAAGCGATTGTAGAGAAACAAGACTTATTTAATAAATTTATGGACTTGTCAAGGATTACAGAGGTGTATGGCTATGACAGAAGAACCTTTGAGTTACCAATCAAAGCTCGATCTTTAACATTCCATTCATCTCAAGAATATCCTCAACTACAGATTGTAGACATAGTAGCAAGTGCAGCCGCTTATTATGTTAATTGCTTAAAAAAAAATGAATTAGAAGACCACCTTTTCAAAGAGCTTCAAAGAATTAAAATAGATAGTTATTTTGAAGGTATGGTTATATGGCCTACAACCTCCGTTACGCCTCAAGAGCTAGGAACAGTCTATACTGGCGGGATAAATCCAGCGAACGGAGTTGCAGATTATCTCTCCCAATATCAATAGCTAACTCTCTGCGCAATATGGCCGCATTAGCGGCCTTTTTCTAACCGTATTTTCTTGCCCAGCACTGTAATTAACGTGCCATAATGCACCAGCATACGCCTCTAGCACAAAGCGCACCTGGTCAATGCTGATTGAGACCTGTACGAAGCAGCCTAAGTGCAAGTAATTTAAGTATTACAAGCGGAGCCTATTTATCTGCTCTTACCTCACTGTGAAAGCAATAACTATCCCATTTTCGATGCCCAGGCAAATGTAAGTAACTGTATTCTTCAGCCTGTTCGCCAATCCAGGCGGGCGCGCCACGGGATACCCTGCATGATCAACAAAAAAATCTGTGCCATCTGCCTGACCACCAGCCCCCCAATGCTGGCTAAAGCCGCTTGGAAGGATGGAGAGCTGTTCATTGCTGATGCCATCAAGCTGCCTGATAACCGCCACCAGCTCGAGCAGCAGCTGATTGAGACAATCCACGACTTGGAGCAGAAGGGTTTTGAGGTGCTGGTGGATGAGTCCAGCGACTTCATCACCGCGCGCGCCGGGGTGCGGGTGCGCCTGGGGGATGCAGGTGCCAGCGGCAAGCCGGTGCTGGTGGAAGCCCTGGACATCTACCGCGAGCTGGTGCGCCAGAAAGCAATCACCTTCCCCCGCAATGCCGGCGGGCGCTTCAACATTCCTGACACCCTGGTAGACGTGGCGCGGGATGCGAAAGGGTCAACCATTTACCGTATCGACTGGGAACAGCTGCGCGGTGAGCACAGCCTTACCATGCTGTGCACCTTTGCCACCACTTTTAACAACGTGGCCAGCGTCCAATACCTGGAAAAGATGCTGGGCTTCACACGCGCCCAGGAGCCAGCCTCGCCGCTTAATCCCCTGCGGACTATCGTCAGCGCCTTTGAGCGCCAATCTATCGAGCAGGCCTCTTACAGCCCGCTGACGGGCAAGGGGAACTACCTGTGAGTGATGCCATTAGTCGCCTGGACGACCGGAACGTAGCCGATCCCATCCTGCGCGCCTATATGCGCCAGGAGATTATGGCCAAGTCCCTGAGCTATGACTCTGACCTGCTGGCCTATGACATCCTGGCCGATGAAATTTATCGCCCTGACCTGATTGCCTACCGTATCTGGGGCACTGCCGAGCTGCGTTGGGTAGTCACGCTGGTGTGTGGGCTGGAGGATGAGTGCGACGCCATGGTTGCCGGCACTGAAATCACGGTGCCTACCCTGGCGTGGATCCGTGAGCAGATCAACACCTTCTCCGCCACCAGCCCGGAGATCTCCGGCTCTCTCTACGTCAGCTGAGGATAAGCGATGCCATCCCCAGATTTTGACCGCAAGGAGAACGGCCGCTATGCCACGCATGGCCTGTCTGCGGCCGAGTTCCTGAAGGTTTTTAACCGGATCCGCAAGACCCAACGCAAAAACCGCCAGGGCGCGCGCCGTACCCTGACGCCGGCCATGATGCGTAACAAGGAGCTGGAGAAGTTCCTTGAGCTGGGCAAGAAAAAAGAGGGGACCTTCTTCACCCCCGAGGACATGAAGCGGTTTATCACCGGTCGCATGGCGCACCGCACCCAGTTCAATAGCGATGTGCCAGGCATCACCTATGCCCAGCTGGTGGCGCAATCCACCAAGATCGATGTGCAGCGCGCCAGCAACAAAGTGGATGACGGCAGCGGCATCAAAAAGGCGATATTCATCCGCCTCCAGCACAATACCGCCATGGTGAAGGTCGAGGCCTCGGACATCTCAATGGACGATCACCACCTGGTGCGGGTGCGCTTTGAGGAGTGGGATCGGTATGTAGAGGACGTGGGGGATGAGAAAGCCTCCCTGATGACCCTCTCCCGCCAGCTGGCCGCCGGCCGCGTTTCCTTCGACTGTGATTGCGGCCGTCACCAGTATTGGTATCGCTACATGGCCACGGCCGGCAATTACGCCCTGAAGCCGCCGGCGGAATACGCCTTCCCCAAGGTGCGAAACCCCGATTTGACTGGCGTCGCCTGCAAGCACGTGATCCACACCATGACGCGCTTCCAGTCGATGACATGGCAGCGCCAGCTTGGCCAGCAACTGAAGAAGGCCGCGACCCAGGTTGCCTTTGGTGATGACAAAAAGAAAACCACCCGCACCTTCACTGAAGACGAACAGAAGGCCATGGGGCGCAACCGGAGCGCCGAGACTGACCAAGACAAGGTGCGCAAGGAGTTTGCCCGCTATCAGGCCGCCCAGCAGGCCATGGCCAAGAAGCAGGCCACCAGCCGCGACCAGATAGAGCAGCTCCGCAAAAAAGCCGCCCGCGCGCGCACCGCCACGGCCAAAAAGGCGGCCGAGCTGAAGCTTGCCCTTGCCCGCGCCAAAAAGGCGGAGCAGGAGCGCGACGACGCCAAAAAGCTGGTGGCCGAGCAGCTCCGCATGAGAAAGCAGGGCTTCAAGGATGCCATGAAACTGACCGGCATGACCGACAAGCAGGCTGAGAATGCCTTTAACAAATGGCTCTCTGAGCAAATAGGGAAAACTAACTGATGGGGTTTTATGACGATCTGCTCGATGACGTGCCGGCTGTGCCGGCTACTTCCAGTGGTGCTACTGCTGGGGATGTTCCTCACCCTGACGCAGAACAGGCCTCCCCGGCCGCCGACACCGGCACCGACCCCACCGCCGATGCTGCTGGTGATGGCAAAGAAACAGGCGGAGTAGCCGCTAATACTGAGGAACAACATGACACAACTGAGATTGATGCTGCTGAGGCTTCGCCTGCGGGCACAGACGGGGCTGATAGTGGCACCGTTGTACCTGATGCTATTGCCAGCCGCCCTATTGTCAGCGGGCTGCGTACTCGCTTCCATGGGCATCAGGCAATTAATGACCTGGTACGTGAGGATTGGATTAAGGCGATAAAGCTTAACCCTGACGCCTTCGACGCAGTGTTGTTCCGCGCGGCCAGCCTGTCCGAGGTGCAAATCGATGATGATGGCTATGAGGTGATGCCGGCCGAGAAAATCGACCCGAACCAGGAGACTCTGGCCTATGCGGATCCGGAGCTGGTGGTTGTGGTGGATTGTCCCGATGAAATGCCCAACTTCTATGCCATGAACGACACTGACGAAAACACCGGCGCGCCAGACGACGCGCTGATCCTCTGCATTGCCGCCCATGACGTGCCGATCGGCTCAATCCTGGAATGGATGGAGGATATGGCCAGCGGGGAGCCGGTGCGGCGCTGGTGGTATGTCCACCGCAAGTTCAACTACGGCACCGCCGCCGTGGGCACGTTGTATTACTGCATTCCAAGCCGTAGCTATAAGGGCATGTTTGATGGCACAGAATGAGCTGATGATGCGCTTCAAGCGCGAAATGTTTGCCCCCAATGGCAAGCGTGAGCTGTCCTCCACCAGCGACGTAGACGCGGGGCTGGCCAATGCCCTGCTAGCGGTGCTGGATGGCCTTAGCGTGAGTGACACGCGCGCCACGGCGCGGCCGCTTAAGCGCTTTCTCAAGCGCTCCGCCCGGGACAAACTGAAGTTTGGCAATTATGACGATGTGGAGGCCTTCCTGCGGGCGGTGCGCGCGGCCGGCGCGGGGCTACGGGATGAGAAGCCCAATAGCTATGGTGAGCTGAATGCAGATGCCCTGCCCATCATCAACCTGGGGCGCACTCCGGGCTTCCAGATGCATGACAACACGGTTGTTGTCGACGACTTCAATGCGGGCTACCTGACCGATGACAAGGGCGTTCCGAGTGCGCTGCTGACCTTCAACCCGGTGGAGATTGAATACTCGATCATGGTACTGGCCAACGAGAAGGAGACGCTCAACGCCCTGACGGGTGCTTTGCTTACCTGGCTGCGCCAGTTCGCCACCTATGGCAACACCAACTTCACCGCCCAAACCCGCCTGGCGGGCTGTCCGCTGGAGCTGGAGTGTCTGCTGCGCGATCCGCGCGGGTCGATGGTCAATGATTTGACCCTGCCAATGGCCAATGAGCGGATCTATGCTGCCGCCATCCCCGTTACCGTCATTGCCCCGCTCTTTACAGCCTGGCTTGGCACACCCAGCAGCGGCAAGATTGAAATCATCAGCGACGGGGTATCCTACACCACCGTAGCGCCGATTGTGCCGCCCGCTCCGGCGGTGCAGCTGGTGGAGGTGGTCTGATGGCAGGCACTGCCGGCAGCGCCACCAGCAAGCGCACACAACTCTTTTTGCAGAGCGTGACAAAGGACGGCACGGAGATCCCGCGCTCGATGATTGCCCGGTGCACTTACATCGAGGTGGCGGACTTGTCGGGTCCCCAGCTGGAGCTGGAGATACACGACAGCACGGGCTACCTGGTTGATAACCTGGGCGTGAAATATGGCTCCATCCTGACCTGCTCCCTTGGCGACCCCCAGGGGCAAGGCAACACCTCGTTCACCGAGTCCTTTACCGTGCTCAAGGCTCCGCATGAGGCGGACATGGTAAAGGTGATTGCCTTCAGCGAAAAGGTGAAAGCCCTCAAGGAGCCGGCACCCAAGCCGCAGTTCTTTGTGAAGAAACAGCCGGCGGTGATCCTCAAGGGGCTGGCCGGTACGCTCCAGGTCGATGCGGACAGTTTCAAAAAGCTGGGTACGTATCACCTCAACATGGGGCAGACGCCGGCCAGTGTGCTGGCGCGCATGGCGCAAGAGGCCGGCGCACTGTGCTGGTCATCCCGGGGCGTTATCCACGTGAAGAGCATGGCCGCCCTATCCCGAGCCAGCCCAACCCTGACGTATGAGGCGAACAACTCCAAGGCCACGCTGCTGATCACCCGCTTTGCCAAGCTCAACCAGGATCAGGTTTATGCCGCGTCGCGCCAGGTGCGCTATATGGCCTATTCCCTGACGGGTGGGCTGCTGTCTGCCGGTAAGGAGAGCTGGCCTGTGAAAATGGTGAGCGCCGATGACCAGGCAGCATTGAACAACATGGCCACCTACCTGCTGCCCAAGTTTGACATGGAGGTAAGCGGCAACACCGCCCTGACCCCTGGCATGGTCATCAAGGTGCTGGTTCATACCTACGATTCCACCAGCGGGCTTGATGAGTCCGTCCCTACAAAGATGATTGTCGAGCGCGTCACCCATCAGGAAGACCGTTTCGGCTATACCTGCCGCGCCGTTTTAGGAGTGATTTCATTTGGCACAGATTAACGCGCCGCAGCGCGCAAAAGTGGTCAGCACGGCCGATCCTAACGGGCTTCTCCGCGTCTCCGTGCGCCTGGTGGGGCTATGGGATAGCATCCCGGCCGACAGCCTCCCATGGGCGGAGCGCCTGCTACCGGATGACGGGGCGTTTGTGCCGCTGATCGCCGGGGATGATGTCTGGGTGGATTTCCCTTATAGCGGCGACAGTACCCGCCCGCGCATAGTAGGCAGAGCCGCCGATGCAGCTGGTGGCACCCCCAACGTGGCGGCCGAGGCCTCCGGAAAGGGCACCGCCTACTCCCCGCCGGCAGTAGAGGGTGCACCGCCGGCCGGCACGGTCACCGCCACAAAGGATTATGTGTCCGACCGTAACGGGCTGCTGGAGATCCGCAACGCCTCGGGCAGCTGGTCAGTGACGCATAAGGCGAGCGGCTCCACTATGGGCATGAACGACAGTGGGCAGCTCTATATCTCCTCACAGGCCACGCTATTCATCCACGCTGCCGGTAATGTCACGGTTAAGGGAGATGGGGACTTAAGCGTCCAAGCGGCCGGCGCAATGAGCTTGGCCTCGGGCGGTGCCATGACCCTGAAGGCCAGCAGCAGCATGTCCATTACTGCACCTAAAGTTTCGGTTGCGCAGGGCTGATACCCATCCAGACCAACAAACACGATTACCGCTTTTAAACAGTTACTTAGTACAATCACCTCACTATTTCTGTGAGGTGCTTTGTATGAGCGAAATTGTAGTTACCCGCCACCAGTTTATTGACCAACTCGTTAATGATCCGGCGGTCGATGTCTTTATCAGGGCGACCCGCGAGCGCTGCCAGGTTGTAGCCATTAACCAACAGGGCACCAGCTTTGTGTTAGGCACCCGCGACGGCCACGCGCGCAACTTCTCGCACCCCCAGAGTGCTTTCGACTTCTTCCGCCAAATCAACTGCAACTCGTTCAATGTTGAGCTGGTGGAGGCCGCCTGATGTTCAAGGAGTTCCGCACCGCCTCAATCTACCAGCTTGGCCGCGACGTAGGCCTGAGCCAGGACGAGATGCAACAGCAGCTCGATGCATTCCGCTTTACGCCCTGTGCATCCCAGGACATGGCGCGCAGTGGCTTTATCAGTCCGCTGACCTTCAGCCCGGATGATGAGCTGGTGCAAGCTGGCAATGGTTTCCTGCTGGTGGCCATCAAGCATGAAAAGAAGATGCTCCCGGGTGCCGTGGTGAAAACTGCCCTGGCCAGCCGGGTCGAAACCCTGGAGGTCGAGCAGAACCGCCGCCTGAAGAAGAGCGAGAAAGAGAGCCTGAAAGATGAGGTGATCCACTCCCTGCTGCCGCGCGCGTTTTCGGGTTATTCACAAACACTGGTGCTGTTCGATATCCAAAACATGCGCGTATTTGTGAATGCCCCGGCCAAGAAAGCAGAAGATGCGCTGGCGCTGATCCGTAAGGCGCTTGGCTCACTGCCGGTTGTTCCTCTGACGATGGAAAGCCCCATTGAGCTGACGCTCACCGAGTGGGTCAAGACCGCTTCAGCTCCAGCTGGCTGGACGCTGGGCGAGCGCGCGGAGCTGCAAGCACTTCTCGCTGACGGCGGCGCGGCCAAGGTGACCAAGCAAGACCTCGCATCAGACGAAATCCAGGCCATGATCGATGCTGGCAAGCTGGTAACCCGCCTCGAGCTTAACTGGCAAGATCGCGTGTGGCTGGTGGTCAGTGACTCTGGCGCATTGTCAGGCCTCTCATTTGCCGATGAGCTGATCGGGCAGAATGATGATATCGACCGCGAGGAAGCCCACCAGCGCCGTGCCGCAGATATTGAGCTGGTGGCTGATGAGCTGTTCCAGGTAACAAATCAGCTGACTGAAGCCCTGGGCGGGGTGGCGCAACGATGAATATCGAAGAAAACTTCGAACGTGCCTTGTCTCTGGCAGACCGTTTCTGTCCTTTGGGTATGTGGCAGAAAGACGAGATGTGCTGCGTCATTGAATCAGGCTCCCTTCCTAACGTGCTTACTTTCAGTCTGTATAAAACGGGCGCATCGTGTAACGACTACCGTCGCCACGTTGTAGTGCTGCCGCCCGGCGAGGTGGTAACAAATTTCAGGGGCATGGTTTCGCGCCTGGCAATGTCCACCCATAAACATTTTTCGCACTGCCACCCAACGCCTTCAAAACCAGCGCCAGCCATGCCTGAGCTGCCAAGTCGATACCATCGTGAAGTAAAAGGCGTGGTGATCGATATTTACGACATTCTGGAAGCTTGGTCGGTGACGTGCAGCGCGACACAACATGCGCTGAAAAAGCTGATGATGCCCGGCCAGCGTGGGCATAAAGACCGTCTGAAGGATCTGCGTGAGGCGCGCGTCTCAATCGAGCGTGCCATTGTGATGGAGGATGCGCGCCAGAGGGTCGCCGCAAATCCTATCACGTCTGGAGGACGTAAACCGACATGAGCCGGCCTATCCCCGTTATCGTCTCGTTTTACACCCCAGAATGGGAATACGCCTCGCGCGCGCAGGCGCTGATCCGCCGGTGTGATGAGCTGGGGCTTGCCTATGACATCCAGCCCCGTGCAAGCCGGGGCAACTGGAACAAAAACACCGCCATGAAGGCGACGTTTATCCAGGAGATGCTGGCCAAGCATGAGCACATCATTTGGGTGGACTGTGACGGTGAGTTACGCCAACTGCCGGCGCTGTGCCTGGCGCATGACAGCGCCGCCCCGGTGCTGGCCGTGCCTCACCAGACCATGCCGCGCAATTGGCATGTGTGCGTCCTCTCTATCCGCCGTACCCCAGTGTCTGTCCGGCTGGTGGATGCGTGGGCGGAGTACGTTAAGACGTGCGACGTGACCGATGAGCTGGCATTCCATGGGGTGACTACCGGCGCACCGGGCGCTGTGGCCGCCCTGCCTACCCGCTATTGTGCCCTGCCGCGCCAGGGCGTATTCCCAGCAGATGCTGTCTGGTGCCTGGGCATTTCCGCCTCCCCGGATAAAATGGCCATGAAAACCCGGCAGGCAGGCAAAAAACCATGATCTACGGCTCGGTATGCAGCGGCATTGAAGCTGCATCCGTCGCCTGGGAGCCGCTGGGCTTCCGGGCGGCGTGGTTTTCTGAGATTGACCCCTTCCCCTCCGCTGTTCTGGCTCACCACTGGCCAGATGTCCCCAACCTGGGCGATATGACCACCATCGCCGGCCGGGTGCAGGCCGGAAACGTTCCCGCGCCAGACCTGCTGGTGGGCGGTACGCCCTGCCAGGCCTTCTCGGTGGCCGGGCTGGGTACTGGCCTGGAGGATGAGCGCGGACAGCTAACCCTGAAATACGTGGAGTTAGCCAATGAAATCGACCACCAGCGCGCCGCCGCTGGAAAGCCCCCCGCCGTTATCGTCTGGGAGAACGTCCCAGGCGTCCTCTCCGATGGCAGCAACGCCTTCGGCTGCTTCCTGGCCGGCTTGGCTGGAGAAGCTCAACCGCTTACACCTGGTGAGCAACCTGAGCCAGGAAAGAGCACCGCCTACTGGCGCTGGAGCAAGCCCGCCGGTGATCACATTCCAAAGTGGCCACTCTCGGGTTGTGTTTATGGCCAGCAGCGCCGGATCGCCTGGCGCACCCTCGATGCCCAATACTTCGGAGTGGCACAACGCCGCCGCCGTGTGTTTGTTGTCGCAAGTGCTAGAGAAGACCTCGATCCCGCAGAAGTATTATTTGAGTTCGACAGCCTGCGCCTCGATAGTCCGCCGAGCCGAGTCCCGGGGGCGACCGTTGCCACCGGAGCTGAAGGCAGCGCTATTGAATGGGATAACGCCCCATCCTATAGCATTGCCGGCAACGTCATTAACCGTACCGGACGCAACGGCGGAAACCAATTAGGGATCGACAAGCCCGAGGTAAGCCATACCCTGACCCGAACAGACGTACACGCCGTGATGCCTGTCCGCGCGGTATCGATGCGCGGCCGCGAGGGCGGCACCACTGCCGAGCTGGGTGAGGAGGTGGCCAACTGTTTAAGTACGGGCAGCGGCGGCTCCAACAAAGCCCACGCGCTGATCAGTCAGCATGTGCGCCGGCTTCGACCCGTGGAATGTGAGAGGTTGCAAGGCTTCCCTGATGGACACTCCATGATCCCCTTCAAAGGCAAGCCCGCCGAGAGCTGCCCTGATGCGCCCCGCTACAAAGCAGTGGGTAACTCCATGGCGGTGCCTGTTATGCACTGGATAGGACAACGAATTTTGGAAAATGTGAGTAACGCTGTGATGCAGCCTGCCGCGCCCTCAATTGAGGGTGCAGTACGGGTGCGCCCCTTCCTGAAATGGGCGGGTGGGAAATATTCCGTCCTTGACGCGCTGCTGCCCGCCCTGGGCACTGGCCAGCGGCTGGTAGAGCCTTTTGTGGGAGCAGGTTCGGTCTTTATGAATGCCGGCTTTGAGCGCTGCCTGCTGGCTGACATCAACCCAGACCTTATCAACCTCTACCAGCATCTGTCTGACTATCCAGGAGCCATTATCCCGGCCGCGTCTAAGTTAGTGGCAGACTGCGATAGCAACGAGGCCTATCTTGCCCTGCGTGAGGAGTTTAACGCGCGGCTGGCCAATCCGGCGCGCCACGCGGCGCTGTTCCTGGCGCTTAACCGCACCTGCTTTAATGGCCTGAGCCGCTATAACCGCAAAGGGATGTTTAACGTGGGCTGGAACAAAAAGGCCGGAAGCTACTTCCCGGCGGCGGAGCTGGATCACTTTGTTGGAAGCAGTGCGCGGCGAGAGTTTATCTGTGCGCCTTTCCAGGAGACGATAGCCCAGGCCGGCGCGGGGGATGTCATTTTTTGCGATCCGCCCTATGAGCCAATGCCAGGCGAAGGCAACTTCACCTCCTACACTGAGCATGGCTTCACGTATGAGGATCAGGTAACCCTGGTCGATCACCTTTTGGCGGCGCACGGGCGCGGCGCGCGCGTGGTGATCACCAATAGCAGCGCCCCAAAAGTGATGTCTCTCTACCTAGCGCGGGGCTTCACCCTGCGCGGGCTGGTGGCACGGCGCGCCATTAGCTGCGCCAGCGATACACGCGGCAGCGTCCACGACATCATTGCCATCCTCTAACCACCAGCGGCCGCGCGCCGGCCGCCCTATCCCGGAAAACCATGCCAAGCCATAGTCTCAACACTACGATCCCCATGTTCAAGCCTGGCATCACCGCACAGCATGAGCGCGCCCGGGCGGAGTTCGCCACTTTCAACATAGGCAACCTGGATGCGATGCTTGTGCAGCCCTTCCCTGCTTTTTGCCAAGAGATGCGCCTCACGTTCCCGGCCGACATCATGCCAGCCATGGAGCGGCTCACAGGGTATAGCGCTGAAAAATACATTGCCGTGACCCATGGGGAGCGAGCGCCCATTCACGCGCCGGCGGCAGCGCTGGCAGTGTGGTCAATGCTGTGCTGCTACTACGGCCGCGCCTATGTTGTTTCCCCCTATATGCGTACCTGGAGCACCATCGAGTCACTCCTGATCCAGGTAGCCCAGCTTTACCCGGTGCTGACCCGACACCTGACATTCAGCGCCCATGCCGTGCATCTTGACTGCACGCCAGCCCGCCGTATTGAGTGGCTCAACCCCCAGGAGTTCACAGAGGCGAAATTGGCTTCTCTCAAGGGGTGCACCTCATTCGTCTTCGTGGACGGTGCTGAGCACTGCACCAATGGCTTTCTGGAGGCGTTGAGGGCTGCGATGATGCCAGGGCAGCCCTTACTTGTTTCAGGCGTCCCTGTGAGTGCTGGGGGCGCATTTAGGGCGATCTGTGAAGAACCTGGGGTAAAGCGGATTAGGCTGTCTGCGCTGGACGCGGCCAATGCTAATCGTAGCCAACTAGAGAGTCTACAAGAAGAGCATAGGGAAGAGTCGGATTACTATCGCTCTTTTATATTGGGACTGTTCCCTAAATCATAAAAAACTTTTGCAAAGAGGATTCTTTTTCTTAGAAGTAGTAAACTCCCATGATCATCTGCAATGGTGTAAAGGCCGCATTTTGAAATATTTGTGGGAGTTCGTATGGAAGAGCTTAAAGAATCAATCAAAGAAGCGGTTAAGCATAGGCTTACAAGCCCAATATTTGGTTTTGTTGCCTTGAGTTTCTTAGTAAAAAATTGGGACGCGATTCTTATATTAGCATTGAGCAAAAGCAGCATTGAGCAGCGCATTGCTGCCATTTTAAATGAACCCAGCTATTACTCACAAAGATTTTTTCAGCCGATACTGTGGGGTTTGATATTAGCAATTGCATATCCATACTTGCAAATGGGCATTGATTGGTTGCAAACTTGGGCGGCCAATCATAAGTTAAAAAAAGAAATTGAAGCTGAAGGTAATATTTTAGACAAACAAATACTTTTGTCTCAAAAAAAAGCAGATGCATCTGTAGCCGATGAGCATTCAAATATGGCCGCAAAAGCAGCGCTTGCTCTTCAGGCTGAGATAAACAACACAAAAATTGAACGAGAAAAAGAAAAACAAGAGCTAGCGCGAATGGGAATAGACAACGCTAAAGATGAACTTGATAAGTTAAACAATTCTAAAAAAAATCTTGAAGAGCAGATATCTCAATTGCAAAATGAGTACAATGCACAGACCGCGATAATTAGTTCCGTCTATGTAAAATCCCAAAAGGCAGTACGCATACTAGATTATATAATAAGCCAACACAATGACGACGAAACATACGAATCCTTTTTATCTTTACGAGAATTATTTACCCAGCAAGAGCGTGATTATTTGGAAAAATTAGAAATCAACGGGGTGAACAATGGAAAATCAACATCTGATATTATGGAATTTAACGGGAAAAGACTTGCTTCACTTGAATACCAGCTTCGCAAGTTAATAAGAACTTTAGATGAAATATTTGATTCTGGAATATTGATTGAAAGAAAAGAAGTTTACAAGTTCTTGATAGGGATCATAGATGAGAATGAATTTATTAGAAAGTACATTGGTGCTAAAAGCACTGAAGGCCAGCAGATTTTCTTATCGATATTGCCCCATATTAAAATAATTAAATCAATGGCTCCACCAGGTATTTTGTCAAGATATAAAAATCTATTTTTCGATAAGGAAGCCTCTGAAAATTAGGCTCAAATTCTTTATCTCAAGCTCTCTCATAAATAACATAAATTATTTATAGGCGAAGTGCTGATTTATTTTTTTGATTTGTCGCGCTCTTAAATTGTCTATACAAAAACGCTGGAACCTTTGGCCTCCAACGTGTTAAGGATGCGTAATGCGGCACCACCAGGCTTGCCTTCATTGCGTTCCCATTTTGATACGTTTTCAACGGTTATACCGATTGTAATAGCCAGTGCAGACTAAGACATACCGTAGCGGTTTCGAACGGCCTTGATTTGCTCTTCGTCCATAGGACGGAGATTAGGCATTTTTTCTTTAAGCTCACGAGCCTTCATGCTTATCTCAATGCTACCAAAAACTTCATTAGAAACTACCCCTAATTTATTGTAGCGCCGGGTCATTTCATATATGGCTTTTAAATGATCGGTCATCGCATTTCACCTTAGTAAGTTTTTTATGCATTAACAACACGTCAAGATAGGTCATTCCCCGAAAGTATAAAAAAACCCTCGACTTGAGGCTTTATAGTTTGGAATTTATTGATTCTTTTTTTCATTTAATACTGAGTCAGAATCATTGATATTTCCTGTCGGCACTCCCCCATGATCTACCATCAGTACATCCAGACTAGCTTTTAGAGCTTCTTTAGTTGACTGAAGTGCATTAGTAGTAAATAAGGAAACAAGCCCAACCAATATGATAGTCGTGATTACCGTTGCGAACAAACCAGGTATTCCAGAAATTAGCCACAGACCGATCCATTTAGCTACAGCTTTCCAAGTTGGCGGTTTATTAAGATGCGCGCTATAGTTATGGGCCTGTTCTGTCCATTTTTTTAGGGCTGTCTCTTCAGCTCTCGTTAATTCATTCTGAACTGAAATAAGTTGTTGTTCCAAGTGTCTTATATGAGCATTTTCACGCGCTTCAAGTTCTGCTCTTACCCTGCTGTCCACCCCCCTGACCAAACCTTCTACTACTTGATTTGCACGGCGTTTATATTCAGCTAGCCGCCGGTCTGAATCCGCGAGATTATCATGAAACCGTTCTAACTCGATACCAATATCATCTTCACTTTTATTTCTTTGACGGCACTTCTTAGCCAGTTCGTCTTTATCCGCTTTATATATCGCATAAGCTATTAATTGTTCTGGATTATCAGCGTCTTGGACAAGCTCTGTAAAAACCCATTTTTTAGGCTGGTTCATGTCTCACCGGCAAAATAAAATGCCCCATCAGAGGGGCATTGATTAAGTATTTTTAACCCTTACGAGCTAAATTGAATGCGGTGCGGAAAAGATCTCTACCAGTTGCCATTGATAATTTACTCGAGACCCCATGTAAATCATTGCTATAGATAACTGTAATACCATCGTTACCCTTGCTGAGGTGCACATTTTTATCAGAGATACTATAACGTACATTAACATTATGAGCCATTGCAGTACGGTCGCGGTGAGCGGTTCCGTAGGCTGCTGGAGCGGCACTTTTCGTCGTCGTAAGTTTCTGACTCGCAACATCTGCTACGGCTTGATCAGCGATGCGGCTGATCTCTTCAGCGGTCAGTGCAGACATATAATTGCGCATAATTTATACCTCCCGTTCTTAGGGCTGAGTCTATGATCCTTTCTGGCTTGTTGCATCCCGTAAGCAATTAATAAATTCTTAATTCGCATTTTTTGTGCTTTCATTTTAACAATTACGTTTAACAAGCAGATGCAACTTTCCATAGGCTGGCAGTCCTTTAATCATGAGGCCTGTCTATGGGTTCCTTCAAAACCACTCTCGAGAGCATTACTTTTCCTGACCATAACGAGCTGGTAAGCAACCGCGTCCGCAATATGGGCTATGCCATGCTGGACGAGTTCACGCCAGAAGAGCGCTCATTGCGCTACTTTGCGAACCACGTGCTCCCCGAATTGAGCATGACCCGGCAGCAACAGCGCTTATTGGCAGCCATGGAGAGCCAGCGCCATGTTCTGGCCTTCCACGCCCCAGAAACAGGCGCGACCACAGCATGTGCCATGGTGGCACTGCATGACCTGGTGATGAATCGTGATCAGGTGGTAATGGTCATCTCCCCTACCCAAGACATCATGCTGAAGTGTCGCAAGATGTTGCGCTATGGGTATGCCGGCGCGGGCTTAGCCCTGGCGGACGCCCTATTTTCTGTGCGGACAGAGTACGTGCTGGCGACGGATGAAAAGCTGACGTGGGGGCTGTGCTGGGATCCGATGGTGGACGCCACGCGCGAGTACCTTGAATCGGTGCTGCCAGGCGTAAACACGGTGATTATCGATGACGCTCACCAATATCACCCGGACTTTATCCGCCTGGTCTATAACCTTGTCTCCCCAGAGTGCCGGCTGGTGGTGGCGGGCTATAAGGTCTCAAGCGCCCTGGTCTGGCTTGGCCAGCAGCCCCAGGTGAAAGCTATCCAGTTATCCCAAAAAGGAAACTCCCTCATCTCCACCTCCTGCCTTGCCGAGCAGCGCGAGCGCTACGCTGATACGCCAGAAATCTATGAGTGCCTGCATATGGTGCCCCATGAGCTGGAGCCGGCCGAATGCCTGGCATAGCGACAAAAAATTCCGTGTGTTCTGGGCATGATGGGTTTGCCTCCCGGCCGCCGGCCGAGGCCGTGGATTTCTTCACGGTCAATGGCGTTGCAGTGCTGGTGGATGGTAACGCCTATCCCTCCCATACAGACGGAACGTCATCACACCCCGGTAATGCCATGTCTACCCGCCCTTGGTTTACCGTAGGCGGCAAGGCCGTGGTCTGCGAGGGCGATCCGGTTTCCTGTGGTTCCACCGTAACCAGCGGCGAGCCGCTCCTGTCAGTGAGTTAACCTATGCTTTCTACCCCTGCCCAAATTGCCGCCTACCAGGCGCTCAAAACCGCCGGCGGGCTGGCCACGGCCGCCAGCGCCACCCAATCCACTCAGGCGGCCAAATTGGCCACTAAGGCCAGTGCCACGCTCTCTGGGCTGGTGCTGTCTACCGTGACCTACCCAAGTAGCATCAACGCCAACGTAGCGCAGATCAGCAGCTGGGCGAAGGTGCTGGCGGGCACGGCCACCCAGGCCACCAGCCACGCAACACTATTGGCTAACTACAGTGACCCCTCGACCCTTATCCAGCTCACCACGGGCTGGGACGTGCACTGCCGCGCCAGCGGGCTAAAAGCCAGTGAGCTGGCCATCTCCACGGCGATCGGTGATGCCGCCACGCCCGGCGCGCTGGTGGCCGCCCTCACCGCCCTGGATATCAGCGCGCTATCGTCCGCCATGGATAGCATCAATGCCACGCTGGCCAGCGGCACTGCTACCGTGCCGGCGGCGCTCTCTACCAGCCAGGTAGCTGCGCTCCAAACTGCCGTAACGGGCTTCACCGCGAAGATGGCCACTGCTACCGCCGCACAAAAGACGTTGGCCACCCAGTACGACGCGGCAAGCAGCAGCATCACTACATCCCAGCAGGCATATAGCAATGCCATCTCTGTGGCGTTGATTGGTGCCTCGATTAACAGCGCGGCGGTGGCAAAGGCCGTTAGCGCGATCACCCCTGCCAGTGTGCTGGCATTACTCAAGGAAAGTGCATGATGAGCATGTTTACCGCCCTCTCAACCAGCTGGAGCCTGCTTTCAGGCCTATCCACCCGCGCCAAGGTGGAGATTTGCATGGGCATGACGATCGCGGCCGGGCTGGTGGCGGGCTGGCTGTGGGTGTCTGACCTGAAGGACGTCAATCAGGTGCAGGCCGAGCAGCTGGCCAACCAGCGCACCAGCATCACCACCCTGACCAACGAAAAAGAGCAGCTGGCCACCAGCAAAGCCATTTCAGACGCCCAGCGTGACGCCTATGCGCAGCGCACCGAGGCATTAAACCAGGAGAACCAGGAAAATGAGCAGCAAGCCCAGCATTACCAGGCCGAAAGTGAGGCCGCACAACAGCAGCTCCGGCAGCTCCAGGCACAAGATCTTTGCGCTGGCCATGCTGTGCCTGCCGGTGTTGTCAGGGTGCAGCAGCAAGCCGTCAGCGACTTCAACGCCCAGTATCAACGTTAAGGTTGAGGCCGCGCCGGCACAGGTTAGCGCCTGGATGTGCCAAATGCCGGCCTTCACGGTGAAAACCTATGGCGACTACCCCGCCTACGTGGAGAAAACGCGCGTCTTGCTGGCTACCATCAATGACCACAACATCAGCGTTAACAGGGTGAACGGTGTGACGGTGGGGGGTGTTGGACAAAGAAAAAAAACTGCCTCAGAATAGCGCCACTGTTTGAAGTATGGATTTGAGGACAAAGAAGTTTGTCCCCGACATGCAATAAACTGTTTCTTTCATTGAAGTCCCCACAAGGCACCCACGCGGTGCCTTCTCTTATTTTCAGGCTGTAGCTCTCGATGAGCGGCCGCCTGTCAAGTACCGGAAAACCTCTAAGGCGAAGGACACTTCGCATCATCCTGACAAGGCGCTTTGAGCGCCTTTTTCTTTGCCCAGAAAAAAACTTAACCCCAAAAAAAGGAGATGTAACATTCCATAAGATCGAGCCGATTAACAAACCCAAGAGGCTCGGTTTAATGAGTAATAAAGAGTATCAACAGCATATTGCTGACATCGCCAGTCGTGCGCGTCGTGTGACCCGCATCGTGTCTGACGCGCAGTTCAACAAAGGCGGCTTTATCCAGAATGCGGAAGAACGCCGTGTGGCCATGCTTGAGGCGGCGAAACAAGAGCCGATCTTCGAGGGTGTTAACCCGTCTGCCGTTTCCCAGATCGTGACCGCCTGGGGCGCTGCGTATGCTGATTATGCAGCGAAGCACAAAACCGCCCCGCGCGAAGACCTGCTGGCCATGTGCCACCAAACGCTGGAAAACTGCCTGATGGCAGAAAGCCGCAACGCCGGCGGCCAGAAGACCATTAACCAATCCATGCTGGAAAGCGTGAACGCTGAGATGATGAGCGGTCAGGATGGCATCCTGCACCAGGCTATCTTCCTGGCGATGATCCTGCCGGTTGCGCTGGGCGCACAGACTGGCGACGCCTGTACCTTCATCCCGGTTCCGCGCGATGAGTCCAACATCTACGAGATCTTCAACGTAGCCGGCACCACCTTCGGTGACTACGCGATCGGTGACAAGCTGGATATGCAGTCTGTGGGTGCCTACTCCCAGATGCGCCGCAACTACGTGCTCTCCGCCCTGGGCGATGGCACCACCAAGGTGTTCACCTTCAAAATCTCTGACTTTGAAGGCAAGGACATCCCGATCCGTAAGGGGCGTACCGTGCTGTACATCGGCAATGAGCCGACCCCGGAAGACAACGGTGAAGGCACCCTGCTGCACTCCTACGCTGATGCCTCCGGCACGGCGGTCTCCCTGACCTCTTCCCTGGACTACACCAAAGGCCAGATCACCCTGACCTTCTCCATGGCACCGGCCTCCGGCACCAAGCTGGAAGCAGAAGTTGAGATCAACATCGAGGCCGCGCCTGAGCTGATCCCGCTGATCAACCAGGAAATGAAAAAGTACACCGTGCGCCCATCACAGTATGCCCTGGCAGCAGAGCACACCGTCATGGCCGCCTACGACGCGCAACGCGAGTTCGGCATTGACCTGGGCAGCCTGCAATACCGCACCCTGAAGGACTACCTGTCCCATGAGCAGGATATGCTGCGCCTGCGCATCATGATCCGCCGCACCATGAAGACTGACACCTTCGACCTGGCTATCCCGCAGGATACCAACTGGGACGTGTGGAGCCTGATCTTCAAATCGAAGATGCAGCAGATCTACCGTGATATCGCTGAACGCACCCAGAGCAGCGGCTCAAGCGGTATGTTTGCCGGCTCCGATGCCGCGCTGTTCTTCAAGATGCTGCCGCCGTCCATGTTCACCCCAGCTGAGAATTACACCCAGGTGCCGTTTGTGCACTTCGTGGGCACCCTCTTCGGCAGCATCAAGGTGTATGAAGTCCCGACCGGTGTTTGCAATGCCTTCACCAAACAGGGCGTGACCTTCGGCTCCTATGACGTGCTGTGCTACTGCCGCGACGAAAACCCGGGCAAAGCCGGCTTTGTCACCGGCGACGCCGTGCCGGCGATCCCGTTCGTGCACCCGACCACGCCAGGCCTGCGCAACCGCACCACTCTGTGGGGTTCGGCTATCAACCGCATCCACCCGCGTAACGGTTCGCAGTATTTCACCCTGCTGACGCTGACCAACGCCAAGAAAGGCGGCATCAACTTCCGCACCGGCCAGATCATCGAAAGCGCCTCCAGCTAATCCACTTCCCCACAAGTAACCCGAGCGCCCAATGGGCGCTCTTTTAAGGAACATGCTGAATGTCTAACTACAGTATCCCATCGGCTATGACGAATGTCTCAGCCGTGGCGGTGTCAGCGATCAACGCTGATAGCACCGTGACCGTGGGCGATAACCTAGGCCAGTCCCTTTGGGCAGGCGTCGGGGCGTTTGCCCGTGGCAAGCCCTTCACAGCACTGAAAATCACCAAATCCAACTACCTAGATGTCCTGGGGCAGCCGATCCACCCGGCGTCCGGTTCCCAATTTGAGCCGATTCGCCATGTGTACGAGGCAGTCCAGGAGACTGACGGTTACGCGGTGCGCGTGGTGGCTGATGACGCCAAGTTTCCGGTGATCATCTTCTCCAAGGCAGATGGTGACATCTCTCATTCAACCACTGCATTGACGTATGGCACTGAAGTGGAGCTGACGGGTAATCAGTTCCTGGCGCTATACGTGAATGACGGTGACCCATCGACAAATCGTCACGTCACCTTCAAAGCAGATCCGAACAGTTCAACCCGTTTCGAGCTAAAGCTCGCTGAAACCAACAGCCTGGGCGTCACTTCCACCCTGGAAACCACGGTGATTTCCTTCGGTACTGAAGACACAGACTCCATGGGGCGCCCGTGCTACATCGAAACCGCGCTGGAAGCCCGCTCTGGCTACCTGATGGCAACCTGTGACGCACAGGCTGCGGCCGGCGTGGCCTTCACCGCGACCGAGGCAATCGCCTTTGCTGGTGGCACCAACGGCAACCAGGCCAACATCTCTGAAGCGCAGTACAGCAAGGCCGTAACCGCACTTTCCAACGCCAACGTGAACTACACCCACGTCCTGGGGCTGGGATGCTACAGCCTGGCAACCCAAAAGCTGCTGGCTGACCTGGTGAACGATCGCCGCATTGAGGGGTTCTTTGACCTCAAGGGCAACCTGACCTACGCCGAGGCACTCACCGCAGCGGAAGACTCTGGCCTGAAAACCGCCAATAACAACGCCTGTGCCCTTTATCACTTCCCGTTCACCCATAAAGACCAGTGGACGAGTGGCCGCGTTAACGTGGGACTGTCTGGCACCGCCTATGCGAGCAAGGCCAAGGGCATCAAGAAAAACTCCGATGTGGGCGGCTGGCACTATTCCCCAGCTGGCGAAGAGCGTGGGGTCATCAACCGCGCCAACATCAAGCCGATTGAAGGCTCTGGCACCCCTGATGAGGAGGCGATGTATAACGCCCGCATCAACAAGGTTGCCGTCAGCTCCACCGGCAAGATGATCATCGACGATGCGCTGACCACCTACCCGGAAGAGAACTACCTTCGCTTCCAGCACGTGTCTTCCATCATGAACGCGATCAGCCGCGCCTTCTTCCAGCTGGGGCGCAAGCTCAAGCACCAACCAGACAACGTGACCGAAAAGTCACTGACCCGTGAAATGACCAAAATTCTAGATCGTTTTGTGGCGTCAAATGCGCTGGTTGCCCCACGCGATCCTGATTCCGATGGCACCGCGCCATATGTCCTGAAGGTTACGCAGACCGAATTCGACTACTGGAAAATTGAATGGGCTTGCTGCCCAACTGGCTCCGCCCGTCGCCTGCTGGGCGTCCCGGCATTGATTAAGTAAGGAGTAAACAATGAGCAACTTTTTTCAAAGCGGTGCCCTGCTGGCTGATGGCCTGAAGGCTTTTGCCATGGGTGCCAAGGCTGAGCCGGCCGCCATGCTGGAGGGGGTGGCCACGTCGGACGCCCCGCCGGCAGAAGAGCCAGTGAAGGAGGAAATCTCCCTGGAGGCGGCGCACCAGATGATCCTGGAGGCGGCCGCCGCTGTGGTGGCCTCCAACCAGCTGGGTGACGCCGCGCAAGCAGTGTTCTCCTGGGCGGATGGTGATGACCATTCCTATGACGCGCTAGACGGCTACGCACAGGCCGAGGCCGGCATTGGCGACGATTCCGATCCGACCGATGACCAGCTGGACGCCTATTTCACGGTGCTGGGCAATATGGCTGATTTCATGGTTGCCGCAGGCGCTGATGAGGATGCCGTGCAAGCGCTGTTTGACGACGAGGACGATGACATTGCTGCTTCACTGGGTGACGAGTTCCAGGCACTAGATGACTCCGACCGCAGCGAGCTGGTGACGGCTTACTCCCTGTCCTCTAACAGCGCCATGACCGAGGCCGTAGAGAAGGTAGTGCGTAAGGGCAAAGTGGTGCTGATCCGCAAGCCATTCAAAAAGCGTCATATGACCTCTGCACAGCGCATGGCGCTGAAGAAAGCCCGCTCCAAGGCTTTCACCGCACAGGCCAAGCTGCACCGTGCAAAGTCGATGAAACTGCGCGCCAAGCGTATTGGCCGCTAAGTAAGTAAGGCGGCCGCCAGCTGGTGGCCGCATTGAGGATAGGAAATGGAAATATCTTCTTTCGGCGCATCCGACTTTGATGGTGTCAGCCCTTATCTAAAAGCCTACATCGTGTCAGGCGATCTCTCCGTGGCCGGCTATATCGGCCAGGGTGCATCGCTCCAGATTGCCTCGATGTGGACAAGCCCTTTCGAGGGGGATAATGCAGGCTCCATTGCCGGTTTTGAGACCGCAGCGAACCTTGGGCAGTCAGTGACTAACACGACGTCCGTATCTCGCTGGAACAGCCTGATGGTGTGGCAGGGCGCACAGCCCCCTCTATCAGTCTGCCGCTTGAATTTATGGCCATTTATGACGCTTCAATCGAAGTAGACGGCGCTATCAAGGCCTTGTGCGCCATGGTGTCGCCCGAGCTGGAAGACGTGGAACCCCTCGGGCGCCGGCCGGAGGTCTGCGTCATCAATATTGGCCGGCGCTTCATCCTGGCGGATGTGGTGATCCAGGACGTGAGCTACAACCTGGACGCCCCGCGCACCAGCGACGGCTACTTCGCTTCCAACACGGTGACCCTGCAACTCTCGGGTATGGCGGTGCAAAACCGCTCCCAGGTGCAGGGGCTATTTATCTGAAGAGGATGTATTAATGCCTGGTCACAACAACGCGGTAGGCAATGCCGCATACCTGAAAACACGCTACAACATGAACAAGGCCATGGGCGAGAAGCTCAATGGCTCTGAGTTCCTGATGACCATCGTTGGCGAGGAAGAATTGTCCGCGCTGTTCCGTACCGCGCAGCTGCCAGAGCGCACCCGCGAGGACGTGGAAGACTTCGGACCCGGTGGCATGAAGTTCACGCAACATGGTCCACTGCGCAATGCCGGCGAGATGGCTTGCCAGGCGGTGGAAACCATCACCGGGAAGCTGCTGGCTTTCATTAAGGACGCGGTAAACAACAAGTCCTATTTTGACGTCATTATCAGTGCCGCGCCGGAATCCCTGGGTGGCACTGCGCCGGACTCCCTGACCATCAACCTGTACGACTGCAAGATCTACGTTGACAGTACCGACCTCTCCTATGAGGACGTGACGGCGCTGGTTCGCCCTAACCTGCGTGTTGTCTATAACTTCATCGAATAATCCCAGGTTCCCCCAAAGCCCCGCCAGGGGCTTTTTTTATGTTCGCTGCCGGCACGGGCACAAATGTTACTTTCCTTACGATGGTGGCCATCTTCAATCCTGGAGGCCTCATGACCCCCGCGAATTACTTGAGAGCGTGAAGCTCCGCTTTACCCCACTGATGCATGATGAGGCAGACAAGCTTGAGGCGTTGCTTGTGGCAGCACTGACCGCCTATCAAGATCGCGCCGGCATTGTCACGCGCGCCCGCATCCAGCGGGGCGATCCCCTCTCCTTCCCCTGCCCGGCGGATTACCTGGAGCTGGTGGCTGTCACTGACGCCTCGGGCGACTGGGCATATGCCGATGTGTTTGATGGCGTGATTGAGATTGAGTCAAACCCGGGGCTTCGCTACCCGCTGACTGTAGAGTACCTGCAAGACCTCACCGCGCTGGATCTGGATGCGGGCACCGTGCCGCGAACCATCCGGGGGATTTTGCAAAACTACCTCGAGGCACTGATTGCCATCCCCAATATGGACAGGGTACGCCGTGCCTATATCGCCCAGAAAATGGATGTGTCCAACCTGCCAGATGAGGCCTCGCTTTATCAGCGTAAAATCGAGCTGGAGCAGGACATGGCAGCCCGTGGCGCGATCCCGCGCGCGGTGGCCATCTATTCAGCCGTTGGAAAGGTGTAATCATGGCTGTATCCGATCTTCTGACCCAGGCCGCCAAATCGGTCGCCAGCGCGCTCCCCTCCTTCATGATGGCTACTGGCCTCGGTGAGCCAGTGATTGGCCGCCTCACCTCTGCGGCGCTCAATAAAATCCTGTTTGCCCAGGGCTGGCAGTTCGCCGTAGAGGTCGATGGGATGGCCGGCATCGAGTTTTTCGTCAAGGACATTACCTATGGCGAGTACACGATAGAGACCGAAGAAAAGCGCATTGGTGCCAATGTTTTTAACATGCCAGTCGGCCGCAGCGCACAGCCCATTACGATGATGGTACGCGATACCAACCAAGGCCTGATCCGCCAATGGTTCCGCGAGTGCATCCGCAATGTCGTCAATGATGACGGCACGATTAACCTCCCGGGCGCATACCTGATGACGCTGCGCGTTTACCGCCTGGAAGCGACCGCCGTCCCCATCCTTGACTCTGAATTTACGGTAATCCCGACAGAAATGGGCGCGATCACCCAATCCAAAGATCAGGTAACTGAGTTCCTTACCTTCCCGCTGTCCTTTGTGCAGTGGAAGACATTCGGTGACTACATCCCCCTCTAAATACAGGTGAAGTATGTTTTTGATCCCCTATTTTCCGCTGCCCTCGCGCCCTGACACGGTGGTGCAGTTTCAGGCTCCCAATGTGGAGATGGCCACCTACTTCTGCAAGGCGCGGCCAGAAACTGAGGAGGCTGACACAACGGAGTACCTGAACAAGCTCCAGTTAGCTGACTCCTTCAGCGACTCAAAGACGTGGACAACCCAAGACCGCCGCACAGCGCTGTGGTGGATCTTCATCAACTCCCGCAAGGACGCCACCATTTCGTTTAACTACGACTGTGCGCACTGCGGCGAGGAGCATTGGCATGACTGCGATATGCGCGAGCTGGCGGAGGAGCTAGAGGTGCTGGCCTGCCCTGCTGAGATGCCGGCCGCGACGCTTAACGTACAGGGTGAACCGCATGAGTTTGTGGCAATGCCGCTCAATGGCCATGCCGTAGAGCAGCTGGAGCGCCTGCGCGCCTGCTTGCCGCCACGCGGAGGAGATATTGATCGCGCGCGGGCGTATGAGCGAGAAGTCAAAAACTTGCTGGTATGGGAGCTGGCCTACCAACTGCGGCTGGTGGGCGATACAGAACAGGATCCTGATAAGGCAGCCCAAATCCGTTACAACCTGATCAGCAAAATGGATCTGGGCACTGAGCTGCTGGCGCTGACGAACTATGTCGCAGATATGCAGGCCACCCTACGCCATGGTCTGAACATTGCCCATGAGAAAGGCCTGAGCACCATTTTGCTGCCACCTCATTACTGCCGCGCTGACAAGTTTAAGGAGGAAGCAGTGCGCCCATCTACGCGCCTGCTGGTGCCCTTTCGGAATCAGCAATTCATTCCAGACCTTGGCACCGGATCGCTTGCAAACCTTAGTTTTCAATCTGGCCTTGTATGGTGGTCAGCCGATCTCTGACATTGGCCGCCTGCCCGTCGATTTCGCCCTCGACCTTAACAACGCCCTAGCTGAAAAGCTCAAAACAAAAACCAAAACTAGGTAATCCTGAGTGGCCGAACAAAACGATAAAAACGCCCTGGTCTTTTCCGCAGTCATCGACTCGGTAGATAACGCCAGCTCGAAAGAGCTGGCAGCCCTGGGCAAAATTGAGCGCAAGCTTGATGGTTTGTCCCAGTCACCAGCTGGGCAATCTGTCTCATCTTCATCTGCTCCCCGATCCGCTTTACGCGCCCAAGAACGTAAAGAGGCACGTGAGCAAGAGCGATTGAACAGGCTCAAAGCCAAAAATAGTGCAAACCAAAACGCCACCAAAAGTACACAAAAAAGCGGTTATTTTGGTAACCAAAATGACAATAAAAGCGCACCACCTAATTCACAGACTGTTAGGCGTAACTTTGGTAACCAAAATGAGGCTAATGGGAAACCTAAAAGCAAACAAAATGCATCAGATAAACGTGAGACCAATAGGGAACCTAATGCAAACAAAAAGGCATCCAATAGCGGTAAATTTGGTAACCAAAATAACGACAGAAATGTAAACACTGGGCAAGACCGCGATGCTGCGCTTGCCCAGTTGCGCGCGTCATCACCAGCAGGTGGGCAAGCACGCGGCGCTAACGGGCGGTTTACGTCAGGAGATAAAGCACAGCAGAACCGTGACGAACAGCGCGCGCGCAATCAAGGGGCGCAGGATAAAAAGAACAACGCGGTGTTAACACGCATCGTCAAAATGCTTTCTGATGCCGGTGATCCCATGGATGCCGATGGCACTGACGCCGCCGGTGTGGCGACGGGCGGATCCTTCTGGCGAGCTGGCCGCGAGATCTATGGCGGTACAAAAGGCGTCGTGACAGGCGGGCATGGTGCCGTCAAAAAAATGCGTGATGTGCTCAAATCCGATAAGAAAGAGGCTGAAACGACAAGTCCAGCCAAGCGGCCTGGGCTGCTTAATCGCGCTTTCAGCCGCGCCGGCAAGACCAAAGACAGCTCCGCGAGCGTCATCGCGCGTAATGAGCAACGCGAACAACGCCAGGCAGTACAGCACCAAACTGACATCATCCAGAAGGGTGATGGGGAGATTGTCGATCGCCTTGACGAGCTGCTAAAGCAACATCACGGCTCGAAAGGTGGCGGTGGTATTTGGGCATTGCTGGGCGGCGCTGCCCTGGCCAAGCTTGGCAAAAAGCTGCTGGGCGGGCTGCTGACAGGCCTTGGCCTTGGCGCACTGACGAAGCTTATTCCAGGCCGCAAGAAAAAGCCTGGCCATGGCTTGGGCGGGCTGGGTGGCGGTGATGATTGCGGGTGCGATCTGCCCGAAGGGCATGACGGCAAGAAAAAGCGCAAGATGACCCGCAAGGAGCGCCGTGAGGCACGTCGCGCGCGACGTGAAGCCCGTAAGGCTGCCAAAACAGGCAAGAGTTCCGGTAAACCTTCCGCTGCCGCAGGAGCAGCCGAGGAGGCGGCTGGCGATCGGTCTGAAAAGCGTCCTGAAAAAGACAAGCCTAAAACCTCAAGCACCGAGTCAACTAAAAGCAAACCCAATGCAGCACCGGCTGAAGAGCCGGGCAAGCTGAAGCCAGTAGGGGAAGGGGTTGAAAAAACTGCGGGTAAAGAGGTAGTCGCAGCGGCTGAGGGCGTGGCAGAAAAGGGTGAAAAAAAAGTAGCGGCCAAATTGGCGGCCAAAACGGCAGCGAAAACCGCGCTCCGGGCAGTGCCGGTAGTAGGGCAAGTCCTTGGTGCCGGCTATGACGCGGTAACAGGCTGGAGGGATAAGGAAGGCCAGGCGGACGCCTTTAAGCTCAAAGAAGGCCAGGAGGCCAGCAAGCGGCAAAAGGCCGAATTTACGGCCGCCAATGTCCTGGATATGGGCGGCCTGGTCTCTGGCGGTGCGGGTCTGCTGGCTAAGGGCGCATCGGCCATGGGCTGGGACGGGGCGGCAAAGGCGCTAACATTCAACACGGGCGATATTGCGCGCGGGCTAGACAGTAAGGTAACAGCGGCCAAAACCCTGGCCTCCAAAGCCGGCGGTGCGCTGGGTATCGGCAGTGTTGCAGGCATGGCAGGTGCTGCTGGCGCGGTGGCAAGCAACCTCCCGGAACAGGCCGCTGAAGACCGCACTGACCAAGTTATCAAAGCCATTGAGGCCGGCGCTAACGCGACCACGAAAGCAGTAGGTGACCTGGCGAAAGCTGTGGGGTCAGGGGACTTCTTTGAGAAAGTGGGCGAGATGGGAAGCGAAGCGGCTTCGCAGGCAGAAAGCTTTGGTGCCCGCACCTATGCCCGTTTTACCCAGCCTGAGACAGATAACGTTAGCCCTGAGCTGAACATTGGTGGCAGCAACGCGGCAAACCGTAACTTCCGAAACAATAATTTTGGCAACCTGCAATATGCTGGGCAGGAAGGCGCGCGCCTGGAGAACGCCAACGCCAATGGGGAGCGCCGCTTTGCCCGCTTTGATACGCCGGAAGAAGGATTCCGGGCGCTGGCCAACCAGCTCACCAGCTATTCTGAGGGCACCTCCAAAGTTGTGGGTAACAAAAAGCTCCAGACTATTGGCGAGATTTTCCCAAACTTTGCGCCAGCAACGGAGAACGATACCCAGCGGTACATGGCCAAGTTGTCGAAGGACTTGAATGTTGGGGTGAACGACAAGCTGGATATGAAAAATCCAGAGGTGATGACAAAGCTTATGCGCGCCATCACCCAGGCTGAGGGGGGTGACCCGCAGGTTAAGGATGCCTACATCCAAAATTCGATCGGCCAATACCATGAGGGCAAGAATGGCCAGCCTGGCAAATGGGTCGGTGAATTTAACGACTCTACGTTAAGCATTATCAACCAAAAGCGCCATGAGCTGGGCAAGGCAGCGATTACCAAGGATGCTCAATTCTCAGGGCTGGCATCGGTGCACGGCAAGTCAGTCGGTGATGGTTCCTCATTGGCTAACTTAGCCAACGTTCCCCCGGCCGCCGGTGGGGAGGTTATCCAACATGCCCAGGCGGCCAAAAAGCCGCCCCATGAGGCGCAACAGCAGGATACGGCCACAAACACGCCACTGACACCGCTCCAGGCACAGATCCAGGCAGTGCACGACGCAGAGCAGGGCAAGGCATCCGCGCCGACCGCGCCGGCCACACCACTTCTGGAGCAAATCCAGGCGGTATACGATGCCGAGCATGGCAGGGCGTCCGCACCGGCCGCACCGACTACACCACTTCAGGAGCAGATCCAGCGGGTGCGCGATGCCGAGCAGGGTAAGGCGTCCGCGCCGGCCGCGCCGGCCACACCACTTCAGGAGCAAATCCAGGCGGTATACGATGCCGAGCATGGCAAGGCGTCCGCGCCGGCCGCGCCGGCTACACCACTTCAGGAGCAGATCCAGCGGGTGCGCGATGCCGAGCAGGGTAAGGCGTCCGCGCCGACCGCGCCGGCCACACCACTTCAGGAGCAAATCCAGGCGGTATACGATGCCGAGCATGGCAAGGCGTCCGCGCCGGCCAAACCGTCTGCGGCTGCTACCGCGACCGCGACCGCCAAAAATGCCCCGCTGTACACCAGTGCCAAGCTACCGCTTGAGAACTCATTCATGGGTCCAGTTATCAAAAAATTGGGCGGAGATAAGGTGCGCAATGCCGAAGGCCTGCGACACCAAAACACTGCCGCCCTGGCGCAATCCTTATTTGGGGGCGCGCCGCCGCCACGCCCAAGAAAGTCGGCCGCAGTTGGCCGACCGGGCATAGCTATTCCAGTCAGAATGCCCATGTTGCAAGACTTTTCGGCCAGCCACGTGCAGCCCAGCGTAAACGTGGCAAACAGCCAGCCGGCTTTCCCAAAAGAAGCCACTGCACTGTTAAAGAAAATGAGCGATACGCTGGACGAGATCCGTGGGCATACCAAGGATTCGGCAGAGAAGGCCGGCGACCAGACACCAAAGGCCAACACGCCACAGCCAGCGCCGCGCAATAGCGTACCGCTTTCCATTAACGATCCCTTAATGGCCAATGTGGCCAATAGCTGAGGAGGCTCAATATGAAAGAGATTGACCATCTCATGACCCTGGAAACAAACGGCCTGAAGGAGTACGGCGGCGAGCTGCAATCGAAAGCATCCCAGCTGCGGGAATGGCTGGATACACCCGTGGGAAGTGTGTATGGGCAGCCAAGCTGGGGCTGCATCCTGCATCAGTTTAAGCACCAGCCAATGGATTCGATCCGCGAACAGGTCAACGTTGAGTGCCGGTTGTTACAGAAGCTGTCACAGGACTTACCCAATCTGCGGATCACCGGCATCAGCTACGTGCCGCGCGCTATCGACTGGGCGCAATTAATCATCAAGCTCCCAGAAGGGACGATCAACACTGAGGTAACACCATAATGGCTATCCTGAGCCTATCCGCTGTCAAAGAAAAATTCGATGCCCTGGTGGAAAGCAACGAATACTGGTCCCAGTTTGCCGGATCCCAGTTTGTCACCATGTTGGCAACATTCATCGGCCAAATGGTTTACCGATGCCAGCAGTTCGCAGATGCAGCCCTCAGTGAGGGCTTTATCTCCACCGCAACGAAGCGCTCAAGCATCCTGGCGGCCGCTGAAGACCGGGGATATGTCGGCTCCCGGGTTGATCCGTCCAGCGGCTCCGCTGTCATCACCAACTTGACGAATATGGTGCTGACGGTGCCGCAGTACACTACATTTTTGTCCGATGACCAGTATCCGTATCTGACTATGGACGTGGTGAAGGTTCCGGCCGGCGGCACGGCTGAAGCCATGGTGAAGCAGCTGGAGATCGTGGAGGTTTCAACGACTGTGACGGAGGCGCAAGAGTTCCAGCAGGTGCTGCTGTCTCGCGCGCTGACAGAGGTGTGCTACAAAATCGATGTTTTGGTGACGATTGACGGCGAAACGACCACTTGGAAAAAAAGCACCATGTTTCGTCTGGCCACCAATGACAGCCAGGTCTATGTAGAGTTCTATAAACCCACTGAGCAGCTGGGGGTGCGCTTTGGTGACGGCACCATCGGCATGATGCCGCCGGCAGGATCTACCATCACATTGCGGGTTTGGTGCAGCTCGGGCGATGTCACCTTGCTGGCTGGCCAGACACTGACACCTTCAGATGATTCTGCCAGCCTGGCTGACGCCATGACGGTTAAAAGCCTTACCTCTATCACTGGCGGCTCTGATGTTGAAAGCACCGAAGTGACACGTAACCGCGCGCAGTATGCGCTGTCCTACGACAACCAGGTAGTTTGGGCTGAGGACTATACCTATTACCTGAAGCAGAACATACCGGCCAGCACCTGGTTAAGTGCCTGGGGGGAGGGAGAGCAGGAAAAGATTGATGGAGTGATGAAGCTCGAAAACATCAACCGGATCTTTATCTCCGGCTGGTATCCGGGCAAAACGCAGGCGCAGATGCAAGCATTGGTATTTGAGGCTTTGGCAACGGTGCCGAACGCCATGAACAAACGTTTCACCTATACCCCGCGAAGATGCTGCCTTTTACGCTGACGCTTACCGGTGAGATCCCTGCAAGCCTCACTGAGTCCGTCATCCTTGCTGACTTGAAAGCCGGCCTGGAAACCCGATTTGGCCGCGACTCTGCTGAGTTTGACCCCCATGGCACCGGTGATTTCAAACAGATCAAACTGAAAGACATCTGGGGCTTTATCAATGAGCAGGGCTATTTCGACGAGTTCACCCTCACAGTGGCCAACATGTTTTCCCCGAACGGTTATGACGAATTTGTCTACCTGGATGTTGGCGGTTCGACCTTCAATATCACCTATACGGAGGCCTGATCATGGGGTTAACCTCGGGCTGGTTTAAAAACCGGCTTACCAAAGCCAAGCAAAACTCCGTGATGCAAAGCGGCTTTGCGGACATTGTTGAGACGCTGTTTATTGACGCGGTAGAGCCTTACCTCGAGCGCCTGACCGAGAGAAAATCCTTCTTCTCAATGACGGATGAGGATCTTGACACCCGAATCAGCGAGATGGGGCAATTCTTTACCATCCGAGCGAGCGACGCCTCAAGTAAGCCGATGCTTTTGCAGCAACGGCTTGACGAGATCCACTTTAAAGGGACTCAACGCCCCATTATCCAGACCTTCTACCGCGAGTTCCATGGCGTCCCGATCACCTGGCAGCCTATCTATGCCCCGATAAACCAGGAGAAATATCCCTATGGCACCGTCCTGGTTTCTGAGGACAACTTGGAATCGGTAGGTAGTAACTATGGCGAGATGTTCTTGACCTCTCGGGGTGTGGTGAGCATTTCATATCAGGAGCTGACCGACCTGATCACAATAGGTAATAACCCAGATATTACTACAGTCGCTCAGGTGACTCAGGCGGCGCTTACCAAGTTTAAACAGGTGGTGGTGCCACTGTTACCCCTGCACGTGGTTTTTGGCGGATTACAGTTGCTCTATGAGTGGACAATTACAGAGCCGGAAGTCTCGGCCTATCTCCGGATAATCTCAGTGAGTGAGGAAATAGCGCCGCTGGTGGAAGTTACTGAGGCGGCCGTGCTGGAGACAGTGACCGTTGAGCTAGGGGAGATCGAGGCAATTGATCTCATCATCGAAACGCAGGATCTGGTGGCTTACGACGATGTGTTGCTGGATGGTTGGGAGATGGATCGCCTGAGCGGCATTGAAGGGGCTGACACCTAATGCTGGCCAAAGGTGAGATGCTAGTTTCCCTACACTCCCCATGACCTAACCAATTTGCCGCACGTCATGACGAATGCCTCCAGGCAGGGGCATTCGTCATGCCATGTGGTGCGCTCAACCTTCCATGCGGCCTGGCCGCTGGATTAGAGGACACCCAAAAATGACAACCGTAGTACCAGCCAGCCTCAGTAAGCTACAGCTGCTTTCTTACTACTACGCGCGGCGCGCGCAATCAGAGATTGGTGCCGGCCAGCGTTTTTTGCTGAAAACCGCCGTATTCGGTACGTCCTCCCTGGTCACCAAAAACAGTAAGGGCACGTATGACATTGCGTCTATCCCGAAAGATTTCACCCTGGCAAATCTCACCTCGCAGTTTGCGACCGCTAATCTTACCTTGTCTTATGGCAACGGGGTGATCACCATCAACGTCAGCCTCGATACCTCGACGCTGGCAGCAAACACCTCTTACCCATTTGATACGTTGGTGCTGTGCGATAGCGAAGGGGTGGCCTGTGGGGTGCTGTGCATTCAGCAGGATCAGCTATACCAAGGCAAAGGCTTTGTTTGTACGCTGAAATTGCAAACAGGCGGTGCATCATGAGTGATTCCGCGATCGTCACTGCAAAAAGTTTTCCGCAGCCCGAGACGCTTACGCTGATTTCTGATGTGCAGTTCCGGGAGCCGTACAGCTCGGCGGCCATCAACCGCAAGTTGCGCGGCATCATCGGGGCGGGGATCTACCAGGGCTTTACACCCTCGGCAGGCCGGGGTCTCAAGCTACTGATCAGTTCTGGCGCAGAGGGTGGCACCTGCTCATTCAACATCGGGGCATATTACCAGCTGACCGTGCGCCAACAGGCAGACGTGACGTTGACCCTTACCGCTGGTGCCAGCTGGGTAGTGGCGCTTCAGGCCACTTATGCCATCGGCACCGAAACGAGCCAGGTCAACAGTGGCTCGACCATTCAGGCGGCTGAGATAGTGATCTTGAAAGCCGGCACCGCGCTGGCCGGCAACCAATTGGAGCTGTGCAAGGTCACTATCCCCGCCGGAGCCACGCAGATCACCCAGGCCATGATCGATCAGTCCGGCCGGGTCATGCAAACCCTTGGTATTGAGCTGAGTTCGGCTATCGATAGCAGCAACGAAACCGTGGCCGCCAACTCCCTGGCAGTGAAGAACGCCATTGCCAAGGTCAATAGCGATATTTCCGCCTCAGTCACCACCAAAGCTTTGGCCGTGAACGGTGATATGACCGGAGTTAACGCTACGTTGACTGGCTCAATGCTGACAAATTACCGAATTGGCCTTGTGCGCAGTGATGGCTATAACCCATATATCACTTTCGCACGTACAGATTCGGTTGATGGGCTGGCACCTACGGCCGATATGTTAGTGCAGGGCATTTATGCTAAAACCAGTTCAACCTCTAACGATTTCAACGCGGGGCGCTCTCTTTCTGCCATCACCACGTATCACACAACTTCCGGTGGCGGTCGAATGTACTTGCAGGCGCGCAATGCCAGTAATGCCATCGCAGCGCAACTCGTTATCAATGGAGATACCGCCACCGGCACTTTCACAGGCGCACTGAAAGCTGAAGGCACACTATCAGTAGCTGGCGCATTGAGCGCGGCAGGGGATGTTTCCGCCTCCAAGGCATTGACGGTTGCCGGTGTAACCACCCTTGCCGGGAGTGTCAATGTCACCAATGGCCTGTCCGTCATGGGCGACAATATCGCTATGGTTCTTCGACCTGCCACTGCTGACACGGGCTATTACATCCGGGGGAAAAAATACGACGGGACGAGCCACTGGTATTTCGGCCAGGCGGCGAACAGCACAGATGCAGTCCAGTGGGGTAACTCCCTGGGCGGCAGTGCGATTGCCCTGGGGGCAGGTGGGGCGATCACGATGACCGGCGCGGTGTCTGTCAGCAGCGCCTTGAGCGCCAGCAGCGATATTACCGGCTCCGGGGCGCTGACCCTGACCGGTGCCGCAGTCCTGGGCAGTACGCTCAAAGTGAGCGGCGCAACCACCTTATCCAATACGTTAACTGTGGTTTCCGAGGCCGCATTTGGCGGCGGCCTGAATTTGGGTGGCACCTACACCGGTGGGGATTACGGCAAATCGACAGGCATCTATGGTGGCGCAGATGGGGCTTCAACCACCGCAAACAACATGCTGCTCAAGTCCTGGTATGGGATTGGGTTCTATAACACCAGCTCTGCTGGCACTCCCGGCATCACTGCCTACATCAACACGCGAACTGGTTATTTCTATACCACGGGTTCGATTGGCGCAGCAGGTTCATTAGCCGTAACTGGCACCACGACGCTTTCAAACTGGCTTAAGGTTACCGGTGCGACCACGCTTTCCAGCACCCTGGCCGTGACCGGTGCCGTGAGTGCAGGAGGTGACATTACCGCTTCCGGATCGCTGATCCTGACTGGCGCAGCTACGATGGGCAGCTCCCTGAATGTCACTGGCGCACTGAGCGGAACGGATGCCACGTTTACTCAATCAGTGGTCGCCAATTACCGCATGGGCGTTATCCGCAACGGTGGATTGCCTTACACAACCTACGCACGCAGTGATCTGCCTGATGGTACGTTGCCGACCGCAGATACTCAGGTGATGGCAATCCAGGCCAAGACTGGCTCTACCAACACTAACTTTGATGCAGGTCGGATCCTTGGGTTATTTTCAACGTTCTACACCACCCTGGGCGGTGGGCGGAATGTCATCCAGGCACGTAATAGCTTGAGCGCCGTAACGTCTCAGCTGACTATGGACGGTGACCAGGGCACGCTCTCGGTTGTAGGTGCTGTCAGCACTAATAGCACGCTCACTGTAGCAGGCAAAACCGCGCTTAACGGTGGCATGAACGTGGCTGGCGGTACAGTTATGCAGGCAGATAACGGCATCCTGTACCTCAAGCCAGCCACATTGGATAAGGCCTACTATATCCAGGCGCAGAAAGGCGATGGCACCCGGCACTGGTTCCTGGGGCAATCGGTAGATAGCAGTGATGTCGTCGTATTGAGCAGCTACCTGACCACCGCAAGTGTCCAGCTTTTCGACAATACCGTGAAGCTGACAGCTGCGACCGCAAGAACCAGCGCAGCGCTATCAACCACTACAGCATTAAGCGTGGGGACGGCGCTCACGGTAAGCGGAACGGCTCTTCTGGCCGGTTCCAGTACGGTTGTAGGTGGCACCCTGTCCGTTACAGGCTCCGCCACAATGGCCGGACCCCTTTATCTCAACAGCTGGGCACGTATCAAAGAACGGCCGACTGCTGCTCAAATTGATGCCCAGGGCATGTACCTCAGTTGGAACTATGTGGATGGTTATGGCCGGGCATCGTTCCTGAACCAGCGGGGCGGAGGTGAGGGGGATATGACTTCTTCAATGGCAGCAGTGGCGACGATCAGGAATTGATTGCCCGCTTCACAGCCGAAGGTGCTTTGCAGCTCAAGGAGGCCGCAAAGATCACCTCAAACGGCGATATTGAGGGGGCGGCCTGGAACAATGGTTTGCTGAGTGACTACTTGTCTACCGTCATCAATGGTGCCATTACCGGAATCCGCATGGGTGAGAGCGTGTTCATACACCTAAGCGGCCGGTTGAGGGAGATGTATGATGGTCATGTGATTACTGCTGGCGGCGATTTTGGGGCAGATGACGGCAGTTATTACTCCCGTCCACTGCAATATTACGTCAACGGCACCTGGTATACCGCAACCTATGTGAATGGCCTAACAACATACCCATCATGAAAAACTACGAGAAATTTACAAGCTATAAGCCAACGGTGATCACTTATACCGCCGCAGACAATCCCACGGCCGAGCAGCTCCAGGCCGCCAAGCAGAAGCAACGGCTGGTAGAAATCGGGGTGGCCTTTGCCTGCACTGAGGATGGCCAGGATTGGTATGAGGTACAAAAGACCTTCGCCAGTGACACAATGAAGGTGATGTACGAGCCTGATACCGGCGTTATCCGCTCTTATGGCATGGATGTCTCCGGGTTCTGGCCTCTCGGTTTTAGCATTGCTGAGGTGAGTGCGGACGCTGTGCCTGACGGCCTGACCCTGGATGGCTCCTGGGTGTATGCCAACGGGACTATCTCTGCGCGGATCTACACCACTGCGGATCTGGTAGGGCAGGCTGAGGCCACGCGCAATAAATTGCTGGCCAACGCCAACTCTACAATCAGCCTGTGGCAGACCGAGCTTGCGCTTGGCACCATCACTGACGATGACAAGGCGCTGCTGGTGCAGTGGATCACCTACATCAAGGCATTGAAGGCACTGGATCTTAGTGACGCGCCAAATATTGTCTGGCCTACGGTATAGCCCAAGGGAGGAGATGTAACTTGCGGTATTTTCACGCCCATCTTTTACAGGCGTGATACGCCATAAAATCGGAAGCTATATGAGCGCCCAAGACAGTTACGACGATGAACCGCAGTTTGGCTGGTACGCAATGATCCCCAACAATAGTGACGTTGTGGAGCTGGTTGTTGAGACTCTCAACACCTTCAAAATGCCAGGCTACACCCTGGTACTGATCCCGGAGGGCGTGGCCTGCGAGGCCGGCATGATTTACAACGCCGCAGATGGCACCTTCTCCTACCCAGTAGAAGAATCCGAAACATCCTGACGATTCATCATAAAACCCGCTCCGGCGGGTTTTTTTACGCCCGTGCGCCGGCAAGGGGAAATGCAACATTCCATAAAATCGGCCGCCATGACATAGGCGAACAGGAGTTAAAGGTGCTGCATACCACCGAATTTGTGCCGATTGCCATCGCCGTAGGCCTGTCTTTTCTGAGTGGTATTGGTGTGTTCCTCATGGGGATCAGAGAAGAACGGATTAAAGGGAGTTTTCTGGACTTCTTAACCGAAACGTCGATCGCCATCACCGCTGGGCTGATGGCTTTCTACATCGGGCGGCATCAGCAATTTGATGAATCCATCATCTACTTTTCCGTGCTGCTTACCAGCAACAACGGGAACGAGGTGATCCATATCGCCAAGCGCCTCAACAGTGAGGCCATTGGCAAAGTATTAACACAGCTCTTTAGCAAGGGGGGCAGATGATCGGTTTGCTTTTACTCTCCACTGCCGGGGCTTCGATGGTTTTCGATCGCTTTGTCATGAAACGGTCGAAAATCACCGGCCTGCGCGTGGGTGAACATAAGGTTGAAAAGGGGTATCTGCGGATCCCTTTCTTCTTCGACACCAAATTTAACCGCCTGAAGGGCGCGACCATCGAGTACACGTTACGTGATGCGCAGTTCCCGACCACGGTGATCACCGGCGGCCGCCGGACACTGGAGCACTCCCGCGCCGGCTCCAACTGCGAGTATCTGGATGTGGCAACCAGTAAAATCAGTACGAATGGTGCCTGGATCGTGCACGTGAAAATTGTGCATGGCGACTCCTTCTATAACCCGCTCTACCGCATTTTCCCCTGGACATGACCGTGGAAAAAAACCTGAACATCCAGATTGACCGGGATCCTGATAATGCCTAACTCCCATAGCCTCCATTCCAGCAATGGCCAGAAGTATGCCCAGCTCGACTTTGCCCAGGTGACCGAGAAGGGGTTAAAGCCGCTCATCGACGCCCTGACCAAGCAGGGCGTGACCGTTGAGAACGTTGAAGCCAGCAACCGCGCCACCAAAAAAGACGGGGTAGGCGTCAAACAGGCAGTGCTACGCTTCCAGGATCAGCAGCAAGTCACCGTGCAGGTGAACGACTCCGGCGACCTGGTGGGCTTCAAGCTCAACGGGAAATCCATCGGGGTGCAACACGCGGATACCATCACCAAGGTGGCCAGCTCCCTGGCCGGCGCGGTGAAACAAAACTCCCAAAAGTTCACGGATGGCCTGGCCAAGAAGGCCGCTAAGGTGGTGGACACTTCCAACACTCGCCCGGCCGTGAAATCCAACGTGCAGCGCCTCAAAGAGGCCAAGACGCGCCGTGATGCCCTGTCCAGCAGCGTCAGTGAGATGTCCAGCACCAATACCCGCCTGCAATCACAGGTTTCCTCTCTGACCCAAGGCATTGAGGCGCAGAAAACGCGCCTGAGTACCGCGCAAGGGGTGACCGTGCAACTGAAAGAGCAACTTAAAGCCCTGGAGGCCAGCAATGCTGCCTGATATCCGCATGAGCACCGGCATGGTGCTGCAAAACCGCCAGGACGTGGTGAACCGCCCCGTTCCGGCCGCCGCCATCGCTGCACTTTATCAGGGCGACGGCGAGCATTTCATGGTGGAATCTGTGAGCCTGGAAGACATCGAGGCCACTTATTTCTATGACATCCCCGTGATGGCTGAGGCCAGCGCCATGTTTGAGGCGGTGACCTCGACCCGGGCGCGCCTTTCCGGCACGATGCGCGCCTTTGTCCGCGCCCTGAACCAGGGACTTAACGGCACCGGTATCACGGCCGGCAACGATACCAACGGCGACACTGACGATGGCGGCCAGTCTATCGGTGGCGCGAACATCGGCCGGGTGCGCAAGGTACAAGGCCTGGCCGTTATGCCGGCGGTGATCCCGCTCTCGGATGGTCAGACGGTGACCCTGGTCTTTCACAGCCCTTCGGGCAATGTCGGCACCATTGCCGCCACTGACTCCCTGGTTGCGTTTCAGTTCCTGCTGAACAAGAAAGATGTCACCCATACCGTTTCCCCCTCCAACGGCCGCGATATTTCCCTGAAGCAGGTTACTCATGCCCTATCAAACCTGATTGAGCGAAACACCGCGAAGTTCCAACACGCCCAGGCCAAGCAGAAAATGCTCAAGGCGGAGCTGGACAACGTGCAGGAGGAGGGCGACAAATTGGAAGCTCAACAGGCCTCGCTGGTGGAGCAGGGGGACGAGCTGAAGGCTTCCAGCAATGACCTCTCGCAGCAGCTGCAACAGCTGACCCATCAGGCTGACCAGCAGGAAGAGCTAAACGAGGAGTTGCAGGCTGAATTGGCGGCTGCCCAGAAGAAAAAAGACGATGCAGCGGCACAAGTTTCCGAGCGCCAGGCGCGCGCCAGCGCCCTCGATGCCATCCGGGCAAAATCCGACTACAAAGACACGTATGTTGCCAACTGGGCTTTTAACCAGAATATCTCCACGGGTGATCTGGTTGACCTTGCCAGCCGTCTGGACTCAATCAGCGTAGGCGATCTGAAAGACCTCATCATGTACAAAGGCCAGGTATCTGACCTGGGCGATATCCCGGCGCTTAAGGCGCGCATGGGCACTTCCTCTGGCAACACCGATCCTGGTCCGCGCAAATTGTTCTGGTATGGTTTGCGCGCGCGCGCAGCTGGACCGGGGGCAATTCCGCAAGCTCCGAAACCTGTGGTTATTGCGACAGCTGAGGAGGCTGCAAGCCTTGCCATTGTGAAATCTAAGGATTTTGACCCGTCGAATTACCGCCATGGGGCTGTGGCTTATGTCTCGCCGCTCGACGAAAGCGACGTTGCTAATTACGAGCTGGTGGACTTCCAGAAAGTCCAGACGCAAGCCAGCATCACCGCCTTGCTGAATGATCTGATCCCTCTCATCAAGGCATATCAGGGCGATGAAAACCTCTTCTATCTGGACTACCTGAACAATAATGCTCCGAAGGCCGATGATCTGCCGCAAAGCATGAAGGATGCCGGTGGTTTCCAGGCTGTCCGTCAAAGCTATGGCGCTAAAACAACCCAGAAATTTATTGATCTGTTTAAGCAGGTGAAGAAAGACAATCCGCCTCCCGCCCCGCAGCCAACACCTGCCCCAGAGCCGGAGCCAGAGCCGACCCCCGCCATCTTAACGGGTGCCGACAAGCTGGGTGAGATGATCGGATACGCGGGTGATTTGGTCGCTGCCTGGGGCGAAACACGCAACTATAGCGATGATACCTTGCGAGAGATGGCGCACCAATTGGCCATGAATCCGTCTGCATCCAACGTTGCTGCTGTACACAATGCCGTGTCATTTGGCCAACCCTTCCCGACCCTGGCAGAAGGTGGTGGGGCAGCATCGACACCTGAACCGGAGCCGGCACCCGCGCCAGCTCCGGCACCTGAACCAGTCCCCGAGCCTGAACCCGCGCCGGAGCCAGAGCCAGAAGCAGATTCAGCCGCACAACAGGCCATTGACTACCTGAAGTCTATCGCCAGCTTGCAATCTGCTGACATTGTGGAGATCCGCAATGCGCGCGCCGCCGTGCGCCAGGCTATTGCAGCCCTGACCGATGCCGGCATCTATGACGAAAACGAAGACCTGGTAAACGCTGCCGCGCAACACCTGTCTGATCTGCTGGCCGCAGTCGCGCGGCAGGGGGGTTAACCATGGCTTTGACGGCATTAGAGCGCCTCGACCTCAATGACGAGCTGGATGCGTTACTGGAGCAGCTGACCACGGCCAAAGGCCTCGACCTGCTGGATCTGAATGACCAGATTGATGAAGTTCTGGTGAAGCTTGGCTATGGGGCTGCTGGCACACCGGCAGCCACGCCAGAGCCGGAGCCAAAACCTGAACCAGCCCCTGCGCCAACAGCTCCTGAAGAGGAACAGGGGGCACCTGAGATTGTGACCCGTTTCCTTGCTGGCGATTTTAAGCAGCAGCCGGTTGATGACTTCATATCGACGTTAAACGCGCTGGAGGCCTTCCAGGGCGCATTTATTACGTTAAATGACATCAAGGCAGGGGCAGTGCTTTGGATTCAACAGCGACCCGCTGAGGCGGCTTAACGGCGATTGTGACCCGCGCCCGGTGAGGCGGGTCACCCTGGAACAGAAAAAATGTTAAAAAATACCCTCAAAATGCCCAGGGCAAATAAGCAAACCCTGAGCATTATCAACGCCTGTGACTCCGCTTCTGAGGTTGCCCAAGCCATCAGCAGCTTTTGGGGCAGCGCCGGCGTCCGAGGCAAGCAGAATTTCATTGAAACCAAGCTCCTGGCATTGGTGCAGCAGGACTCGCCAAGCGATGCAGTAATTGATGCTTTTTTGAAGCTGGCCACCGCTACCATGGGCACCAGTTACAACACCGCAAAAAAAGCCCTGTTACCGGACGGCACAGGCGCATCATTTTGGGGCTTTGTCCGCAGCTGCACTGACATCATCGGCGTTCCTGGTTTAAGCCTGTCCGATGATAAAGCCTGGAAAATGTTTTTCGTCAACGGTGCTGCTTATCGTCTGCGGCCTGCTGTGGAAGCGCGAATGGCAGCGACCACACCACAAGAGATTGACGACAGCATTGAGAACCTCAAGGGCGTGCTCAAATTTATGCAGGAGTCAAACGGCTCCCTCAAAGGCTCATCAGTTGCTTTGCTCAAAAACCGTGTTGGGGATCTTCTTGATGGTGAGCTGGTGCGGATTTTTACGCTACTTGCTCCGCCTGTAGAGCAGGCCAGTGTCAGCCAGGACGAGGCCAATGCCGCGTATCAAACCAAAAAAGCGGATGGGGTGGCGCTGCTTTCTGGTTTGAATAGCCCCGCCGATGCCATGGTCAGCGCTGCAAAAGAGTATGTGGTCAATATGCTGGATCCTGCCAATGGTGATTCGCTCGAATGGTTAAACTTGAAGAACATGTTCGGGGATAAAGCGGGGGTAGTGAAAGATGCCCTCATTCAGGGGCGTTTTGGCTATGGTAACCCCCAGCGAAGAGATGGGTGCCGCAATTACTCATACGACGCTTCCTACGCCGCATCGTCGTGGCTTAAACAGTTTATGGGCTATTCACTTAGCAAAGTAACCCCCGTGATTGAGGAGCTGCGCCAGAAGCTGGAAAGCATGGATACCGTCAGCGATGAGGCTGCTGAGGAATGGGCGAATGGCATAAAAATCAGCAAAATGTTGATGTCTGAGTATGATGCAGCAGCTGGGGAAGGAGCGATGCTCCGTGACCTGGCAGCAGCATTCAAGCTGGCAGGCGGACGCATCAAGACGCTTAAGCAAATAGACCTGCATCGCAAACGCTCTTATGCCAGCCGTTCCAAGCAGAGCATCTCGCTCAACCCTACGGGCGGCAAGCGTGTCCTGTGGCATGAGATCGGCCATCACTTTGAGTATTCCAATCCGGATTATCTCAAGTTGGCTTTGGCCTTCCTGACGGAGCGGGCAGGAGGTTCGACTACTGCCATTGCATCACTCAGAAAATTTTATGCTGGCGCTAATTTTGACAAAGATGAGGCTGCAATTATCGATAATTTTGCATCGCCTTACATTGGCAAGATCTATGGGGCAAAAGATGTCCATGGTGCCAGAGCAACAGAAGTGTTTTCTACCGCCTTTGAGTACCTGGTGGGTAGCCAGGCAGGGGCGGTTTCCCTGGTCAATGGTGACGGGCTGCTTGAGTTCGCCGCCGGCATTTTGAAAGAGGTACATGGAATATGATCGAGATTCAAATCAGTACCGGATCCCAGCATGGGGTATTGGCGTTTCATGGCGATGAGGTGACAGAGCCATGCCAGTTCGATGTGTCTGGGGATTTTGCCTTTGAGGATATCGACGCAATGGTCGGTATGATCACAATGACCGCTGAAGCAGGGGCACAGGGTATCTATCCATTACGCGGCAATGTCGCCCAGCCGTTCGCGCTGATCCGCGCGCTGGACATGTGCGCGATCTCAGTGGCTGGCTTGCCGCAGGATTGGGTGGATGAGCTGGAGTCGATGGAGGAAGAGCACCGCCAGCGCCTTGAGGAGGGCGATGTTTGCTAAAGCCCACGGGCACAGATGTAACTTTGGGTAATCTGCGCAAAAGGAAAAGGACTCTGAAAAGAGTCCTTGTTGCTACATGAGGATTTACGCCAGCGAATATCCCAAAAGTTATATCTGGAGTAAATATGACTGCAAACCTCACAGCATTCATGAAGATGCTGCGCTTTTCTGAAGGCACCCTTCACCATCCCCTGACCACCAACGGCGGCTATGATGTCATTGTGACCGGCATCGACGGTAAGCCAGAGGTATTCACCGACTACACCGATCACCCCTTTGCCAGTGGCAGAACGGGGAAGGTTTTCAACCGCAATGGGCAGCGCTCCACGGCGTCAGGTGCTTACCAGCAGCTTTATCGCTGGTGGCCAGCCTACAAAAAGCAGCTCGGCCTGAAGGATTTCAGTGCGGCCAGCCAGGATCTGCTGTGCATTCAGCTCCTAAAGGAGCGATCGGCACTGGCTGATATCGAAGCCGGCCGTATCACGTCAGCTGTCAAGAAGTGCGCCAATATCTGGGCAAGCCTGCCAGGTGCCGGCTATGGCCAGCATGAGAACGACCTCAATCGCCTCCTGAAGGCCTATCAGGACTTTGGCGGCAAGCTTACCGGCTGATCCGTCAGCGCGCGCCCTATGCAATGTAGGGCGCTTCTGAGCGCTATCAGGCACTTATCCACTTATCCACTGGTTAGATCAATTCTTTTATTTCAATTAAGATCAAAACAAGATCAATAAAGATCACCTAGCTTGTATCTATATGATTTTAATAATAAAAAAGGCACTTTGTGTATTTACTTACACGTAAAATGTATTTACTTGCACGATCTAAGTATTTACTTGCACGTAAAATGTATTTACTTTCACGTACCATATGTATTTACTTACACGTTGAATGCTAAATTCTCATCATAGGTGTGGATAAATGGAAAAGAACGCTGAAAACAACGAATTAGGTAATCCATTTGCGGTGGTTAGGAAGGAGTCTGGCACAGTTTATGAACTAGTACCTAATAGCCATAAGACTGTGCAACCAGTAGCACTGTTACGCTTAAGCGTATTCACACCTGTTTCCCCAAAAAACAAGGGAAAGCGTGATTTTCAGATTGATGCATCTGAAGAGTTGTCTAGCCTTGAAGTTGCACGCCAGGAGGGATATTCGAACATCAAGATTCAAGGTGCAAAATTGAATATGTCTACTGATTTCAAAACATGGATAGGCATCATATCTGCATTCTCAACTTATGGATTTTCAAGCGAAAAGATAAACCTCCCTTTCGTTGAGTTTGCTAAGCTATGTGGTATCAAATCAGTCGATATCAAAGCGCGCTTGCGTACTCGCTTACACGACTCACTATTCAATATCTCAAGCCTTACACTCGCCTTCAGCTCCAAAGATGGACAGAAATCTATGATCACTCACCTGGTTCATAGTGCTGTTTTAGACATCAAAAACGATACCGTAGAAATCATTGGAGACAAGCGGTTATGGGAGCTTTATCGATATGACCATAAAGTGTTGCTAGGGCTTAAGGCATTAGCTGAGTTGGCGAAGAAAGAGGCTGCACAATCCCTTTATATCTACTTCGAGAGTATGCCTAGCGGAACTTTATTCATATCAATGAAAAGGTTACGTGAAAGATTAGCTATGGAATCCCCAGTTAATGTGCAAAATCAGATCATTCGCCGTGCCCTGGCTGATTTAGAGAAAATTGGATATTTATCATACAGTGAGACGAAGAAGGGTAGAGAAATACAGTTTATCATTTTCGAGCGTCATCCTAAGTTAAAATCCTTAGATATCATCGAATAAGACCAAAAGAATTTAGTAGCACGTTGGCGTCGAAAAGGTATTTACAAGCACGTAATCATTCATGAAATGTATTTAGTAACACGTTCTTGTATCTTGGTGGCCTCGAAAAGCTTAATTTATGAGCAATCCTGAGCCATATCTTCATGCGAATGTATTTAGAAACACGTGAAAGTACAGATTGTAGCCTTGTTAACGTGTAACTAAATACATTCTGAACTTCTATCGAGGTTCACACCCCCCTTATACGTGCAAGTAAATATAATGTGACCTCGATCGCATATGTATACGTGCTACCAAATACCTAAACACATCGAGCGGCTGAATGCCCCACCAGCACACATCGAAAGCTACCTGCATTACTAGCCTGTCACCTTCTCTCACCACTTCACGTCCAACTCCTTGAGAATTCTCTACTTGTTACTCATAACCCCATCAAAAAACATTATTTTAATATTAAAGTAATGTTTAATAATGCTCTTTCACTGTATTCTGGTTTATTGACAGCGCATCTGGGCGAGGTAACATGATGATGTCGATTGAGGTTTTTTAATATTAAAAAGGATGAAATTAATATGATACTGACCGTGGGTAACACCAAAGGTGGAGTGGGTAAAACGACACTTGCTATCAACATTGCAGCTGCGCGAGCAAAGCAGGGACGGGATGTGTTGCTGATCGATGGTGACCGTCAGGGTACAGCCCAAACCGCGATAGGCTTCCGGGCAGAACGTGAGGACTTGCCGGGCATCGCCTGTGCGGCATACCCAGATGGCTCTATCCTCCGCTCCCAGCTGCTCCAGCAGCGCGGGAAATATGACGACATCATCATTGATGCGGGCGGGCGCGACTCCACCGCTCTGAGGGCTGCGCTGATCCTGACTGACGTCCTACTTGTTCCTTACCGCCCCGGCAGTTTTGACGTTTGGGCGCTTGAAGACATCTCGGAGCTGATTAAAGAGGCTCGGAGTATGCGCGATGACCTCATTGCCTACACCATCATCAACGCGGCCGATGCCAACCCTCACTCTATCGACAACCGTGAAGCCGCTGAAATCATCACCGACTATACCGAGCTGGCATTTTTATCCACCCCCATCGTCGGCCGCAAAGCGTTCTCCAATGCCGCAGGCGGTGGCATGTGTGTACAGGAATATAAGCCCATTGACCCCAAAGCATCAGCAGAGCTTGAGGCATTGGTAAAAGCATTGTTTAACGATTAAAATACAGGTTTTTAATATTAAGGTGATATTAAATGGCGATTAATAAGCTGCCTAAAAAAGCGACCCCTTCTGAGGTGGAGCAGGAGAAATTCATCAATTCAGCGCCTGATGGAGTTGAGGTGAAGAAGAAGGGCGTGATGAAAGGTAAGAAGCAACAGATCACCTTTACCATCGACCCGGAAGTGCTGGAGAAGCTTGACGCCCGGAGCGCTACCGAAGGAGTATCACGCGCCGCGCTCATCAACATCGCTATTCGACAGTTGCTGAATAAAGGGGCAACGGTAGGGGGCGAGTAACCGCCTGTCCACATCCCAGGATTATGGCGATGCCTTGTCAACCGAACAATCCTGATGAAAGCCCGCAACGTGCGCGGGCTTCTACAAAGCATCCTCTCTGCTCAATACTCATTTTCCCTTTTGCTTAGCATTACCTTTCCCGCCTCCTGACTCCGCCCCTGTAACCTTGCTCGGCCAGTTTCCGCCCGGATCTGGATGGTCAGACTGGGGCTTGGAGGCTCCATTGGATAATGACTGACCTTTGCTACTGCCGCTGCCGCTTTTGGACATGACATACTCCTCTCGTTACAGAAAAGGGTGAAAATCAAGTATGGCTGTCTGCCACTGAAGGGGATGCGAACCGATGAATATGCGTGTAAAAAAATGCAAATGGCAACTGTTTTAGTGTTTTTTAATATTAAAAAACATTGAAATAATGGCTTGTTGTTTTACTGCCCTGTCCAGCTGCCACCAGCACATGACCCGCATATAATGCTTTTTACTGAAAGGCTCAGAGTTAGTGAGCTATCTTCAGTCAAGGATAACGGAGCTGGTGAAAAAACATTCAGGGAAATGGTTATTAAGATGAAATGAATGTTTTTTAATATTAAAAAACTTCAAATTAACGTCTTTTAATGGGGGGAGTACTCTGACAGCCTGTAGCCACCAGCTGGGTACGGAGCATAAAAAAGCCCGCGCTTGGCGGGCAAAATGAGTTGAGCATAAAAGGGAAGTTAGGCGCTTTTCTGAATCTCGTTACGCGCCACGGCGGCCAAAAAGCCGCTGCGAGAGCCGTAGGCTGGATGGGTTGCTACATACTGGTCAATGCGCGCGATCAGATTCTGCGGCAATGTGATATTTAACTTAATGCTCTTGCCGTCATACTTGGACAAGTCAACGTTCACATAAGCCCAGACACCATCTACGCAGCTGTCATTGCTTTTGTGAAACTCGATAGTGTTGGCGACAGGTAACGCCTGTCCCTCATCCGCCAAGAACTCTAGATGCGCGTCAATGGCTGCATCAGCGTCTTGAATGGTTGCGTCAATGGTTGCACCAGCGAAGTAGCATCCTGCAATGTCCGGCACGAACCCGGAGTAGGTGCCACTTTCAGCCTGATGAATGTAGATTGGAAAAATCATAATTAAACCTCTAGGTTCTTAAAAGGGCGCGCTGGGCGCGCCACTTGTTTACAGCCTTTTGAGAATGTCGCGCAATGTACCTGTCGCTACGTCTTTCTCTGGATGGGGGACGGTAATAATGTCTACTCGCCCCACCTTGGTATAGGTGTGATGGCTTCCTTTCACACGCTTTAAAACCCACCCGTGTTGCACTAGCAACTTCATCAATTCCCTACTGCTCAAACTACCTCCCATGTGCTCAACTCGGAAATGATTATACCCACCAATAACCACCAATGCAACTAATTTAGTGGTTATTGGTGGGTATTTGTTAGGCGCATAAAAAAGCCCGCGCGAGGCGGGCAAATATCCGGGTTACTATGGATACTTAATCATGGATGTGCACCATTGATCATGGCAGGCGCGAGGGATTTTGCCACGCCTGGTCCCATAAACGTGAGGCACGTCAAGCCTAGGGCTTTCCCATTGCCGGGCATGGGTGAGGGCTGCTATTCTTTAGGCGACTCTAAGGCATCGCACTGTATTGCCCCCGCGTGAGCGGGGGGTAACTCATTGACCAAGTAAAGGCAATTGCGCGCTGCTACCAGCCTGTACTGGTGCTGTAGAGTAGAAAAAGGCCAGTCTACTGACTGGCCTTTTTTACGTTGCTGATCTAGCGGGGGTCTATCCTGCCACTGACCTACCCAGTGATTTACTTTGAAGCAGGATAACCTTGGCCTTTCTTCCATGCGGCCTTGAGCTGCTTCCAGCGAGCCATGAATACAGACTTGTCCGCGCGATCCAAGCCAAAAATCAAACCGATTTCATCTTCGTTTTTTCCTTCTTCTTCTATCTTCACGTTGACAAAATCCTGCTCAAGATCTGCTTCTGCCCACTCGATAAAATCGCGGGGACCTTCGATGGACATCAAAATGCGGCCATCGCGCGCCTCTCCGTCTCCTTTCGTTAACTCATAGGCTCGGGCAAGCAGTTTCCGCTTGGGCTGTACTGATGCCATCTGGACACCTTCCACCAGCATCAGGTTAGTGGTAGTAGACTCAATAATTGCTGTATTCATGCTTTTTCCCTGCAACGTGTAGCGCTCCCCAGCGGACTGGGGAAGGGGTGCGATTATGCCGTCGTCAATTGCTCAGGGCGGCAGTCATAGAGTTTGGCGAACTTCTCCAGCGTTGCCGCATGGGGGCGCTCACTCTTCTCTATTTTGGAGATGCCAGCTTGGGTGATCCCCAGCGCATCGGCGGCCTCTTTTTGGGACATGTTGCGATGGATACGCCATGCCGCCAGTAGCGTGACACCTTTTTTGATGGAGATGCCGACAACTTCAGTTGGGATGGTTTCTGAATCATTTTCACCGGCTTCATAGGGGATATCCTCCCATTGCTCCGGGATATCAGCACTCGCTGCAAGGCGGTTGAACAGCCCGATTTCCACCACTACATGGGTGCGGTTACCTTCAGCATCGGTCAAGTATTGAACTTCAATCATAATTCCCTCAACTTGTTAAAGAGCGTGTTCCCTGCGGAATAACAACAATATAACCTTTTGTGGGTTGTTTAGCAAGCATTTGGTTTTATTAAAACAACTTAATTGAGGTTTTAGGGTTCAAAAGGTTGTAAAAAAAACCGCCCTGAGAGGCGGTTTCTCTGTTTCAGTGCAGGGAGGTAGCGAGGGATTGTCTGCCGCGCAAAAGCGTATTAACGGATTATGTTCAGCAAGTCAGGGTTCATATCCAGCAACTGCAACAACATCATCGTAGAGCGTGATGCTTTCCTTTTGCCTGCCTCATATTGGCTAAATGCACTATTGCCACCACCGATAATTTTGCTGGCCTCTCTCTGCGTAAGGTGCAGCTTTATGCGCACATCAGCGATAAATTTCGCATCCGGGTAATCTGCGTCTACCAAGGCTTGGAAGGCTTTCGCCTTGGCAATGTAGTCATCAGCCAAATCCCCTGAGAGATTAATATCACCGCACATGGCGCAATATTTTGCATCGACATCGAGCAGGACTGTCTCCTTACCCTTGTAACGGTAGGGCACACTGCGTTTCCCGGCTACAAACTCATGATAACCACAACTTAGGCATGTCATTTTCTTTCTCCTTGGGCAAGGCGGCCAGTAGGCCTTCTACCAGCTTTCCCTACAACGTAAAACGCTCCCCAGCTAACTGGGGAGGGGCGCGCATCCATTCGACACTCAAGCACATGCAGGACTATTTCGCTGGTGCCGCGACTTCATCATCATACGGAAATTCACTGGGCACTAAAGGCGTCCAACGATGTTTCTCTGTCAGTAAATGCGCTTCCCAGCGATCACTCATGTGCTGGATGTTCAGGAAAAAGTCACAGCTCATATCGAACAGGGCAGCAATCAAGGCACCCTCGGCCACAGTAAGGCGACGGCTCCCATTCACAATTTGGCTAACCACTTTACGAGAGATGCCCATAGCGTCGGCAAGCTGCTGCTGAGTGATGTTACAGGGCTTCAAAAACTCCTCGACCAGAATTTCACCAACGCTTGGAGGATTTGCCATCATTTTATTCATAATCTCACCTATCACTGTAAAGAAAATGGGTGGGGCTTTCGCCCCGCCCATGCTTCTAATACTTATGGGGGTCTAAATATATCTCGTAGGCGCATCCATCACGCCACTGAAATATTAACCTCCAGTGGATATTAACTCTTATGCTAGACCATCCATCAAGGGTGCCAGACAGTCGCTCATAATTGTTACTCCGAGGGTTGAAAAGGTCTCTTTCTTTCGTAGCCGAGTCAATAACACTAAGCTTTCGTGAGAGAGCACTTTCAATTGAGGCCGGTATAGTCGGCACTCGCGCCCCTTCCTGCATAAACTGGCTCAGATTGCTATCCTTGCCACCCCGGAAACTACTAATCATCACTTCCCTTAGTGCTTGCCTTGAGTGAAATCATTGTATCCAAATCGGTTACATGATGCAACCAAAAAAGATACACACATACCTCTTATTGGTCTCATGGCATGCCTTTTTCGGGGTCATTGTGTGCGATTATGAACGCAAAAGGATTTTAATGCACATAAAAAAACCGCTCCGTGGGGCGGCTTTCTTTGGCGTCAGCGCAGATGATCAGTGAGTGCGGTTTAATGCGCCCCGAAGGGTATCGCATGTAGCGATCTTATTGCCGCTATCGTCAATGATGATCCATTTCTTCCGGGCAAAATAGACCGAGCAATCAGGCCGGGTGATCCGGGGTTCATGCGACACGGGCTTTTCAAAGCCCTTGGAGCGCCAGATACCAAACAGCTTGGTCAGCTCTAAATTGCGTAAAGATTTTTCTGCGTTCATGGAATAGCTCTCAAGACGTGTGTCAGCATCTGCCCCAATGAGGCATTTTATAGGATTATTCTTAGGCCAAGAGTAACCCAAGGCCATTGCAAACACCACTACAAACTATCCCGGACGGGATATCTGTGCATTATATGACCGGCGCGGGCATCGCGCCAGTACAGGATTACTTGGCCGTGGGTTTTGATGCCCGATCTGTGCTGCCGGGTCTGGTTACTACCCGTGCCCGACGCTTGCCGGGCTTGGCCGGACGCTTCTTAACGGCGCTTTTCTTCCACACCGGCGGCAACTGGGGAGCTGGTGGCGCGCCCGATACTCCACAATTTTCTGCCATGCGTGGTTCTTGTCTTCTTCCTCAATGGCCTCTACTGGCTTGCCATCTATGTCACGGCGAAAACGCATAGCGCATACCCTTGCCCGGTACACCAGCGACGCGCAACAGGCGCGAAGTGCGGCCTGTAGCCGTGCCTCGGATACGTCCAGCCCACGGCGCACAATCGACGTCAGCATGGCGTCTTTGATCCCTTTCTCCATCGGGAGGGGTGATCGCCAGAAAACAGCGCCGGGAACAGCTTTTTCACAAACATCCGTTGGCTATGGTTTTTCTTTCGGGTGATTTCAGTCCCTACCTGCGTGTGCGCCGCTTTGATTTCCTCCGACGTCGGGGCAGGAGAGCGGGTGGCAGACGGCTGGCGAGGCTTAAAACGCCCCTTTGGCTTGCGTGGGCTGGTTAACGTCCCGGTATGTGTCATGGTGATCCTTGCTGGTGGTAGTAGGGCGGTAGCCGGGCATCACACGGCGAATAGCATCAAGAGGGCTATACCCGCTTGCCAGTGCCTCGCGGTGTGCCCGTGCCGCATCTTTGGTGGTTTGCTCATGCCGCTGGTCTGACTCTCTCATGCGGGCGGCATTGTGGCTTGTCTGTGGCGTAGCCCTGCCGGTGGCGCGGCTGCCATTGAATGCCCACCTTGCCAGCCCCTTGAGCTTGCTGGTGGACTGCTGGCGCTTGGCACGGGCTGCTTCCTGCCGGGCTTTGTGATCCTGTGCTTGCGTCGTGGCGCGTTCTGCACGGGCATCATCCCAACTTTTGGCCTTTGGCCTGTCAAAATCTGCGGGCGGAGCCGCATAGTCTTTTGGATTCTCGTATTCAGTAAATCCAAGTATTTGGTGATCATCCTGATCGGGGGTGGCCGATAATTTTGATCGGGGGGTGTCCGAGGTAAGTGGCTTATTTTGAAGATTTTTTATGGCCTCATTAAAGGCCTTTTGGGCTAATGTCTTAACCTCTCTTGTACCCGTATCCCATGCCTTACAAAAGGCCTTGGCAGCTTGTAAAAATGGCTTGGTAAACTGGTACTCAGTAGGCATCTGGCCGAACCCGCCTGCCTTACGATCAAATACGGCAGTTTCAGTGATGATCGTGGCACTCACAGAGTCTTTGAAGCGACGGCGGATGGTTGCAGAGGTTACCCCGCACAATTCTGCCATTTTGGAGCGAGCCATAGTGATTTTGAAGGCACTGGTGCTGGCGGCGACGGAGCAGCATTGTGACAGGACAACGCGCGCGGGGCGGGGCAAGCAATCATTGGTCAGGGCTTCAATGGCGCGACGCAGGCCATAGCCGTTTAAATCACCTGTCTCCTTGAAAGAACAGGTTTTTTTTGGTATAGTTTTCATCAGGTTTAGATTTTTGAATTATTTGTAAGGCTACCGTTTCGGTGGCCTTTTTTTTATGCCACGTCAGGTTTTGCAATAGCGCGAATGACGGCCATAAAACCTTTCTCAATATCGGTCTTGCCGATAGCCAGCCAACGTTGCTCAATCACCACTTCCCCAGCGTTATGCGCCTCATGCAGGCGGTTAACATAGGCCTGTACGGCTGTTTCAAGCTCTTTGCCGCTATTCATTAAGGCGATCTCTTCAGCGGATAGCTCTCGATAGGTTTTAATCAAGCGGTGCTGGTTTTCCATGGAATAGCTCCTTGAGTGACTGAAAAAAAAGCGCATTGAAACCTAAGAGGATCTCAATGCGCCGAGGAGTTTAATCGCGGATCGTGTAAAGGATCAAGCGGCAATACTAAACCTTTAATCCACAATTATCATATGGGTATATTTAAGGCGTTGAATTTTACCCGAATCGTGGTACTTCATTGGTGAAAGATACGATCGAATTGTCGTCGTACCCTACAGCGCAACTCGTTTTTTTACTCTCAAAAATTGCATCATTATGCAAAGGTAGGGTGCGGATCTCTGGGCGAGAAAGCGATTCAAACAGCGCTACTGCGACGGCCAGATCATCCTCTGTTTGCATGTTGGCGAGTGCTGAACGATGGCGCTCAGTGACGAATACCGGCAGCCGGTCGAGGGCTTTGGCCAGCATGGACTTACGGCCTTCCATCATGTTGCCCTGCTGGGCATTCGCAGTGCGTAAGGATTCAAGCATGGCGCGGGTTTCCTCAAGCTCACGCTCCTTTGCCAACAGTTGGCCGGTAGCAATGAGGGTGGTGCTCTCCAGCTCCTCTACGCGCAGCACACTTTCGATCATGGCTTCGCGGTGGCTCAGCAAATCATAGTGCTCGATAATGCTGGTGGCTGCGTCACTGCTGAAGCCCTGATTTTGCAGAGATTCCAGCATCGCCGCTGTACGTGAATCTGCACTTTCATGCATTGCGGCTGGATGGTCTTTGCTGATGAAATTCGGCATGGTCACATAGTCGAAACCATAGAATGCCTTGGGGATCGAGATCGCCGGGGAATCGCGCCCGGTGGTCACCCATGACCAGCCGCCCGCGCGAGATTCAAGCATGGAGGCCACGATCTTGCCGGTGGGGGTCTCAAAAATCTCTTCGGTATGGGTTACTACGCCGTCATCGTCAACCGACAGCTCAACGGTGCGGTTGGAGGGCACGTTGTCCAATACCACGGCTTTGCCTTCCACCATCACCACCGCTGTCTCCGGCAGCTCCATATTGCCCGTCATTACCCGGCGGGTGTGACCGTAATAGCCGTACAGCTCACCCAGTCGCAGCCCCTCTTGGGTCTCCGGGCTGTTAATCATCGATTTCACCGCCTCCAGCATGTAGTTGCGGTTGTTTTGCTTGCCCTTGCGTACCTTCTCAAACAGCGAGAAGCGATCGGTATGGGTAGCGAGTACCTTCTGACTCATGGCTTTTCCTCTTGGTTACAGAATGTTTTCAATATGACGTCCTCCAGATCGCCACGGGGCATAGCTTTCATGATGGCCAGCAAATCCGGGTCGCTGATCGTCTGGTCTGGCGTGATGCCCAAGCTCTCCATCATGTTGTTGCCCTCTGTGCTGGGGGCGTTTTTGATCTCGGTCAGCAGTAGGGAGAGGCGCTCCTGCGGCACCTTTAAAATGTCTCCCATCACCAGCTGCTTGAACGTCTCGGAGCCGGCCAGTGATGGGTTATTGCAAATGGCATCAATGATGGTCACCAGCACACTGGCGTAGTTGGCGCGGCCATCGAGCGCGGCGTTTTCTTCCAGTTCGATGCTGGTGGCCATCGAGTTAAATTCGATCTCGAACGGGCGTTGTCCGGGCGGGTAAACCTTCCCGTATTTGAAGGCAAGGTGAATGTCACACATCCGGTAAATCATCTCAGCGGCACCGCCGCGCAACCAGCTGGCGATCATGCCGGCCTGAATGGACGTGCGCAGGAAACCGCCTTCCCCCAGCCCGCCAGACATCTGGTCAGCAAAGCCCAGCATGGTGTAATCCATTCCAACACTGGCGGTCAGCTGTTTGATGTGGAACATCACGTCTTCCAGAGCGGTGATGTCTACCGGGATTGTCTGCGTGTCGATTTGCAGCTGACCTTTGCCGTCCGCCCCCAGGATAGGCAGCAGGGTATTGATCACGGTCGGAGCGGTTTTGTGACCGCGCGCCCGCTTCTCAACCTGTTCGGCAGACCGCTTGAGCTGCTGGGAAAGGGTACGGCTGTATTCCGCGCCACGCGCCGGGTCAAGGGAGGACATTTGAACCCCGATCAGCCGATCGACCTTACTGGCATTGAAGCGGGTGCCCTTTACCGAGCGGATGGCCGCCCGTAGGTTGAGATACGGTTCATAGGCATACTCAAACAGGCTGGTCCCATAGTTTTGGGTCTCAACGGGAACGCGCTTTTCAGGATCAGATAACAGGCTGAATTGCTCGGTGCCGGTGTACATCGGCATTTGGTTTTTCTTCGGCCGCCAATAGGGGATGCGCATTGGCACCATTTCCCACGGCTTGGCAAATACCAGCGCACCATTGCCATCCTTCAGGTAGTCCCCGGTGAAGCCGGCCAGCTGGCCACCCACTTCATACTCACGGATGAAATAGGGCAGGGTGTAGAAATTGGACTCAAAGCCGGTAATACCTACCTTGGGCTTGGTGTGCGGCCGGATATAGCCCGTGCCAAACACAGCCATGATGGTTGCCCAGCCCGGTAATTCGTCGTTGATGGTGCGCCCAATGTCCGCCATCAGCTCCTCGCAGAGCGTTTGTGCAGACTCAAAATCCTTGTCTTCGCTATTGGTTACCGGCTTCAGCCGAAACGAAAGATTGGTGGTTTTGTCTATCGAAAACGCATAGGAGATATGGATGTTGAGCGCGGCCGAAAGGGTTGGGTAAGCGGCCATCTCCTCTAAAAACGGATAGCGCATTAGCCGATCTTCAGGTAGCACCGCCTCATCTAAGACTTGCCCGCCAGGATTAACCAGCGTGTCAGTGAAGTCTTTTCCCGCCGCATCGTTGCCAAACAGGGCAGAGCGTGAATAAACCACGCCATTACCGCCGCTGCTGGTGGGACCCAGTGCCAAAGGAACCCCCTTATTCGATGCGCTACCGGGCATTGCTGCTTCCAGTGCTTTGCGAATGGTGTCGTATGCAAATTTCGGCATCGGAGCCACAACCCTCTTAGATGTAAGAATTCCTAGAATGTGGCGGCAACGTAGCAAATGTTCACTTTGGAGATGGCGAATGCCTGACGATTTACGGAACAAAATCAGTGCCGCCATTCAGGGCTGTAACTCGATTTCAGAGATTGTGCGGATCATCCGATCGCTGGCCAGCCGCCGGCCGGTTGTGACCTTCGGGATCCGCAAGCAGGCGGGGGTGTCTATCGAGCGCGCTCGCAAGGAAGCTAACCAGAAAGCGATCGCGTTGCTGGAGAGCCTGCCAGACGGTGCGCAGCTGACAGACGAGCAGCGTCAGACCTTGGCGGGGTACACCGGCGAGGGCGGGATCGGCGGATCGACGCATGAGTATTACTCCCCGCAGCATGTAGCTGAGGGTACGTGGGAGATCATGAAGCTCTACGGAGCGGACTCGGGCAATACCTTGGAGCCGTCTTCGGGTGTCGGGGTCTTTAACGAGACCAAGCCGCGCGGCACCATTATGACTGCCACCGAGATCAGCGCCGTATCCGGCCGTATCAACCAGCTGCTGCACCCCGAGGATGACGTAAGGGTGACGCCATTCGAGGCATTGGCCGCCGGGTCGCCTGATAACAGCTTTGATGGGGGCGTGGGCAACGTGCCGTTTGGCGATGCGCGCGGCGATACGCTTAACCTGGATAAGGCCTATGCCAAAGAGCGCGACAGGGATTATTTTGGATATCGATAATTATTGTACGCCAGGACTATTTTTTTGACCTTTGGACTTTAGCTGGTCGCCGCTGACGAAATTTACCGAAAAGCCGGTATCCGGTTGCTTTCAATAATCGCTTGTCAGATTGATGTTTTCCCAGCCTAACGGCGACAAATGCGACAGCAGTTGAATGCCTCGTTGCAGTGCATCTATGGCAACAAATGATACGAGAAAGTTGGAGCAACCGCCGTGCCTGATACAAAGAGACTAGGTTGACTGACGGCGACAAAACGCCGGATGAGATATGTCCGCTTTGTGCCAGAAGCGGACGTTATTATTTTGGCCTCATCTGTGCAGCTAGTAGCGTTAGATTGTGTTAAAAAGTTGTTTCAAGAAAGCTGTGTCTGAAACCTGATGGAGCAGAAATGAGAACGCAAAAACGATGCATGGGTTATGTGGCGATCGTGGTCGACGACTATGACCGCGCAATTGAGTATTACACCGATAAGCTGGGCTTTACGCTGGTAGAAGACACCCCGCAGCCGGGTAAGCGCTGGGTCGTTGTGACGCCAAATCCGGAAAGCGACTGTAATCTTCTCCTGGCCCGTGCTTCAAACGAGCGGCAGGAAGGCTTTATCGGCAACCAGTGCGGTGGACGGGTTTTCCTGTTCTTACAGACTGACGACTTCTGGCGCGACTACAACGCCATGAAAGCGAAGGGTGTCCACTTCTGCCAGGAGCCGCGGGAGGAGGATTACGGGATGGTCGTGGTGTTTGAAGACATTTACGGTAACCGCTGGGATCTATACCAGAACAAGCAAAATTAAATCTTCTGGGTCAGGTTACTAATGTGTAATCGGCCCCATACCATGTCCGCTTCTCGCTCATAGCGGACGTTTCGCCCTGTCAGGCCACGTTATGGCAAAACAGCCCGTGCTGTCGCTAGCGTGGATCGCCGGGAACCAAAATAGACATGTTTCCCATACATGGGTCGTGCCGCCGCGGCTCATCCACGGCCTTGTTATGTATCTCGGGCTGCCCGGGATCCTCGCGCTACCTGGCATCCTTCTGATTTTGCCTGAATTGAGTCCCCCGTCGTATGGGAAAGAAGACGTGCTATGGCATCCTGACTGGAAAATATCGCTGATTATTAGGTAGTGATGAGTAAAGAAGCGGGAACACGGGAATTCTGGCTACACATTGTGCAGTCGAACAATAAACAAGATATTCGCCCAATGGGATTTGTGATCCGGCGCCCGGACGTGACGGGCGATCTGTTTTACCTGGGGGCAGGCTACTGGGGGCGGGACGTGTCCATGGCTTTGACCTTTGAACATCTGGCTGACGCTGAGGCGTTACAGATCACACTCCAGGCCGAACGGGAGGCTCACCCTGACCCGGCACAGGCCCTGAACCCGGTGATGGCGGGAATGGGCCTGATGCCCCGGTTGCAGGTGATGTTCTGGGGCATGGCCGACGGCGAACCCAGCATCATGACGGCGTTGTGGTAGCAGGTCAGGCAGACCTGGCCGCGGGTTATCCACAGAAACGGTGGATAAGTGGGCGGAGCCGGCAGAACAGGCGGCGGATTAAACACGACCGATCTCACCTCTCTCATAGCTGTCCGCGACAGGCAGGCAATTCTCTCAAATCGCCCAATTGCTAACGACAGCACGTGCCAGTTGTAGGGATCCCCCTACTTCGGTTCCCGATGGTCCGCACTAGCTACGGCGGTACGGGCCATGTAGGGGATAATCTCTGGCTATCCACGCTATCGACAGCACGGGCTGTTTTGCCATAACGTGGCTTGACGCGGCATAAGGTCGGCTTTGAGCGAGAAGCGGATGTTCTCATTTTTCATTACCGTCGGGCGGCATGACTAATATTAACATGTGATGATCGTCGGAAAGCAGGTCAGTACCAGATAACTGATTATTAGGCAGTTGACCAGCTTGCCATTATGTATCCACTTAGCTACGTAAAGTTATTAGTCAAATAAAGATTCTTGTTTTTTGTTCTCTTTCATTGTCACTAAATTATACATTTCATTCGAATTCAATTTTTGCGCGCCATTGCTTAGTAAATGCTCAAATCCTGAATAAAAAACAGCATCCTCACTATTTATAGATTTGTAATCGATGACATAGAGTTTTTTCAGATTATATAGCGCACTCATTGCTGCATGCATAGTTCCTCCATCTATTGCTGTTTGTAAAACGATAGTTTTATCTGAAATAGCGCTTTGCAATCTATCTCTTTCTACTAAGCTATATTTAGTTACACGTTCGCCAATCATAAGCTCAGACAGAAGAATACCACCTGTATCAACGATAGATTCGGCTAGCTTTGTACTAGTGGAAGGGTAAATTTTATCGATACCTTGTGGCAAAATAGCAGTGGTTTTTGTTTTTCTAGATACTGCAACCGAATGGACTATTTCATCGCATCCTTTGGCTAAGCCGCTTACGATATTAAAATCATTATCCGAAAGAAATTTTGCTATATACTCCCCGGCTTTCTTTGTCCGCTCAGTAGGTTTTCTAGAGCCAATAACAGTAGCATTTTGACTATAGCTTAAACAATCGACATTCCCTTTGTAGAAGATAACAGTAGGGGCAATATTACCCCCGCTTTTATTTTTTATAATTTTTAATGATGTAGGAAAATTGTCGTCATTATAACCAAGAGGAATGACACCACTACAATAACCTATATCAATTTTTCTTTCTATTTCATTGTATAACTTATTGCATTTTTCTCTGCTTTTCAGGAAATCTAAAGTTTCCAACCTAATGGTCTTCATTTTTGAAGTGCTTAGAAAGAAGTCAATTATATCGGCTACAGATACATAATCATTTCCCTTATCTTGCCCTAAAAGTTTTAACACTGATTGGTTTCCTACGTAAGGAACTGATTTTAGGAATAAAATATTTGATGCACTCAATCCCATAGTTTAATCCTCAATCAAAGAATAGGTTTTTCGGAGCATGCCCTTTTTGATTCTATGCTGATCATAAGTTTTACCAATAAAAATGGCTGCCACGACGTTTGCTCCGTATAGCTTTAATTTTGATTCCATGGCGTGGAGTGTTTTCCCTGTAGTGAAAACGTCATCAAAAATTATTATATTCTTATTTTCTACTATTTTTTCAGGGAAATAAATGTGAGATAATTCACTGCCCGCAGAGATTCCCTCAATATGTTTTGCTTTCCTATCCCAAAGATAGGATACATGCTGGAAAAAATTTATCATTCCACAAGATTTACAAATTTCTTCACTGAAGCGCGTATATCTTCTTCTATATTTTAGCTGTGTAGAGGAAGGAAGACATATAAATATTGTTTCTTTTAGTAAATCCTTACTAAAACTATTCAGCAAAATTGTCGCTATCTCTTTAGGGATATTCTTTGTTTTTTCATTTAACAAACCATCTTTAAAATCATAAACAATCTTTCTATTTTCTTTGTTTTTTTCAGAGATGTCAGTATATTTTAACGGATAATAGTCATGTAGAAAATAACATGACAAACCGTTAGATTCAAATGCATCGAAAAAAACAAACTTTTTATCAGACAGGTTTTGTATTTGGCTAAATAATTCTTCAAGACTTACTGCTTTGCTTTCTTTTTCTGCAAGGGATGTTTCTGAATTTTTTTTCGCATTAAATAATATGTAATTTATTGCAGCATTGCTTTCACTAAATGATGGGTTGTCTTCTTTTTTTGAAATGTTTTCGTATGATTCCAGCGATGTTTTTTTTACTGCATTTTTATTTGGTTCAACTTTCTTAAATTGAGTCCCACTATTGCTTTTCTTGATGTCATTAACTGAGCTACTCTTAAAAAGAGCTTCATAAATACATGAGACAACAACTATACCAATAATGAATAAAATGATCGTCATGATCTTTTCCTTTGCTGTGGTTTAAATTTATACAAAATTTATAATAAATTTTTTATTCGGAAGTTTTTAGCATATTTTGATTTTCTAGTCACTGATTTAATCTTCGTAAACCTCCTCACTGGTCTGTCCCCAGCTTATTAAATCCGCAAGGTGTTAGAACAGTCCGCTTCTGGCACAAAGCGGTCTGTACAGTTGTCCGTCAGGTCCGCTTTGAGCGAAAAGCGGACATCAAAGTGATGGCGACAGGCAAACTCTGCCAAAACAAACATAACATTCCGGTGACGCACTTGATGGAAAAGCATTTTTCGTTATGTTGGACTCTAGACCCCTCATTCAAGGATGGCACTATGCCGCTTCAGGAGCAGACGCAGAAACGTATTCAGGAAGCCAATGAAAATGAACGCAACCTCTGGCGTCATACCCGGTGGCTGATCAAAGGGCTGCAAGCCACCGTCTTTCTATACCTGTTCTATCCCATTGCAGTATGGGTATTCCAAGCTCTCAGAGTAATGCAGTAATCTGAGGCATGTGCTCCAGGCTCTTCGCATTTACCATAACAGTACTTGGGCGCACCCCCGCAGAGGCCTTCAGCGCGCTTCTGCCGCGTCCGGGCTGTTTTCCGGTACCTTTCCACGCCCGCATCGTGAAAAAACGCCCCTGATGATTTTGGCGCGGTTGCATGGCTATGCACAAAGGTGAATGGTGGTTTTCATACTATATGCAGTATTTTAGCCTTCTATGTCCCCCTTAAAGATTTCTGTTCTCTTGTATATTCTGTCCACCCATGATGGCCTTTTATCAGAATTGCGGCAGTCATATAGAAATATTTCTGCCTTCGGTTTATAGCTCAATAAATCCTGTGGTCGGTTATCAAAAAAGGAGTAATCAATCTTACTCTCCTTAACCGACACCTTCCCTCCGACATGAACTAAAGACCAGTTCTCATGCATCACATGACTTTCAATCAATCCAAAAGAAGTAAAACCCCAAGAATCAAAAAAAACTTTGAATCCATCAGAAGGACCATATGGCGCAATGATGGCAAATTCAACTTGCTCTCCCGTCCCTTCAAGGTAAGAAGCTCTCTCTATTTGGATTACGGATGTCCCCTTCACCTGGTAACCTTTGCAGGTAAGATGTAGGTCTCTTCCTGCTGACGGTTCTGTGTACGTAACATTTTCGTTCTTCTCAGCAGCAACTGCTGCAAATGACAAGGCCAGAGCTGATGCGCAAGCCAGAAAATACTTCAT